>JAWVDZ010000156.1:0-10127 GCA_033856955.1 Gaiellales bacterium | reverse complement strand
GGCGGATTCGAAGCGCTCTGCCCCCCGGCTCCGAGCCGGCGCTGGCGGAGCTGCGCGCGGCGGTCGAGAGCCTGCTTCGAGCGGCGGCCGGCGGAGGTGAGCCCTCAGCGGCGGCGCTCGACCGGGTGAACGCGGCCAGCGCCGCGGCTCCGGTCGCCGAACAGCTCGACTGGCCGGCCGGCGGTCGCCCCCGCCGCTGGCTGGCGACCCAGGCACCGCCGGAGCAGCACGTGCATGCGCTGCTCGCGCGCTCGGCGATGGCGCTGATCGCGGAGCACGCCGGCGCGCCGCTTCGCGAGTGCGAGGCGCCGCGTTGCGGACGCATCTTCATCGCTGACAACCCTCGCCGCCGCTGGTGCTCGACGGCATGCGGCAACCGCGTTCGGGTGGCACGCCACGCATCGCGCCGTCGGGGGACGGGCTTAGAGCCCACCTACCGGGATGGGCTCTAAAGGTTGAGGTAGCGGTCGACCAAGTTCTGCTCCTGCAGCCGCCGCAGGCCCTCGCGGATCTCACGCGCCCGCACCGTGCCGACGCCGTCGACCTCCTCGAGGTCTTCGATCGAAGCCCGAACGAAGGCCTCCAGGCCGTTGAAATGGCTCACCACATGGTCGACCACGTGCTCCGGCAGGCGCGGGATCTTGGACAGCACCCGGTAGCCGCGCGGCGCCACCGCGTAATCCATCGGATTGACCGAGCGGGGAAAGCCGAGCACCTGCGCCAGCTCGTCGAACTCGAGCAGCTGGCCGTCCGGCATCGCCGCCAGCCGCTGCAGCACGTTGGCGGCGCCGCCGGTGGCCTCGAATACCTCGTAGTCGCGGATCAGCGCCAGCTTGTCGGCCGGCACCCACTCCGTCATCTCGTCCAGCTGGATCTTGATCAGCCGCCCCTCGACGCCCAGCTCGGCCACGTTGCGCTCGATCTCGTCGACCATGCGGGTGGTCATCTCGCCGCGCTGGAGGGCGGTCAGCACGTCGTCCAGCATCACCGCGCTTTGGAACTCGAGCGCCGTCAGCCGCGTCGAGACCTGATCCAGCCGCGCCCGGTAGGTGTCGAGCGTGGTCAGCGCCTGGTTTGTCTTGGCCAGCACGGCCGGGATCTCCTCCAGCTGGTAGCGCGAGTCGCCGACGTACACGGTGACCACGTCCCGCTGCTGGCTGATCGAGACCGCCAGCGCGCCGGTCTGCTTCGCCACGCGCTCGGCGGTGCGGTGGCGGGTGCCGGTCTCGGCCGATGGGATCGTCG
Source organism: Gaiellales bacterium (assembly GCA_033856955.1). Classification (GTDB taxonomy): domain Bacteria; phylum Actinomycetota; class Thermoleophilia; order Gaiellales; family JAICJC01; genus JAICYJ01. The sequence goes on along the minus strand of JAWVDZ010000156.1, from coordinate 8,882 downwards.
GATCGGGCATCAGCTGCACGTTGGCGTACACGATGCGGGTGGCGTTGGAGTTGAGGATGATCGCGCCATCCATCTTGGCGAGCTCGTAGAGCAGGTAGGGCGAGAAGGCCTGGTCGAGACGGATGCCGCCGGAAAACAGGAACGAGAGCTCGGCCGGCTCGCCGATCACGATCAGGGCGCCTTCACTGCCGCGCAGGATGTCGTTGATGCCCTGGCGCATGGTGGTACCGGGCGAGATCCGCCGCAGCGCCTCCATCAGCTTGGGGTCCTGGCGTGGATCGGACACCAGCTCGTTCACCCGAACGCCTCCTCGATCGCCTCCTGCAACGTGGCGGCGGTGCGCACAGCGACCCCCGCAACCGGGACGGTACCCGATGGAGCGAGCGCTTCAGTGGACCCGAGCTTGGCGGCCTCGCGCAGACGGCGTTCGGCCTGGCCGACCGCGCGCACGCCTCCGGTCAGGCCCAGCTCGCCGAAGCAGACCAGACCCGGCCTCGGCGCGACGCCGCGATGCGCCGAGACGATCGCGATCGCGACCGCCAGATCGGCCGCCGGCTCGTCCACCCGCACGCCTCCGGCGACGTTGACGAAGATGTCGCTGGCACCCAGGGCGATGCCGGCATGGCGACCGAGCACCGCCACGATCATCGCCAGCCGGTTGCGATCCAGCCCGGTCGCGGCCCGCCGCGGCATCGCCAGATCGGTCGGTGCGACCAGCGCCTGCAGCTCGAGCAGGATCGGCCGGCTGCCCTCGATCGCGGGCAGCAGCACCGAGCCGGGACCGCCCGGGCCGTCGTTGGCGAATGCGGCCGAGGGATCCGCGACCGCCTCCAGGCCCCGGTCGGTCATCTCGAAGATGCCGATCTCGTTGGTCGATCCGAACCGGTTCTTGGTCGCCCGCAGCACGCGTAGGAAGCGGTAGCGGTCGCCCTCCAGCTGCAGCACGGCGTCCACCAGGTGCTCCAGCACCCGCGGCCCCGCCACCACGCCCTCCTTCGTGACGTGGCCGACCAGCACGATCGTGACGCCATGGCCCTTGGCGATCCGAAGCAGCCGGTCGGCCGCCTCGCGCACCTGCGCGACGCTGCCCGGAGACGAGGCGAGATCGGCCGAGCACAGCGTCTGCACGGAGTCGATCACGCATACGGCCGGACGCAGCTGCACGATCGCCTCGCAGACCGTCGCCAGCTCCGTCTCGGCCAGGATCGAGATGTGGTCGACCGCGCCGATCCGCTCGGCCCGCATGCGCACCTGCGCCGGCGACTCCTCCCCCGACACCAGCAGCGTGCTGTGGCCGGCGGCTCCGATCGCGCCCAGCGACTGGAGCAGCAGCGAGCTCTTGCCGACGCCGGGCTCGCCGCCCACCAGTACCAGAGAGCCGGACACCAGCCCCCCGCCCAGCACGCGGTCGAACTCGGCGCTGCCGGTCGAGATACGGGTGGCCTCGTCGGCCGAGACATCGCTCAGCGGGCGGGCTGTGACCGCCACCCGCGTGGGGCGCGGCTGGGAGCGGGCGCGCTCGCGCACCTCCTCGACCAGCGTGTTCCACTCGCCGCAGGCCGTGCAGCGGCCCAGCCAGCGCGGGCTCTCAAAGCCGCAGGAGGAGCATGTGTACGAGGTCAGGGTGCGGGACACGGGACCGAGCATTCTCGCAGAGGGCTCGGTCGGCGCCGATCCAAGTCCCAAACACCGCGGGTCTTTCCGAGTGTGAAACATTTGATTCGTTCACATCTTCTTCACGAGTCAAGAGGTTCAAAACCTGCTACCGTGGGACGGTGAGCGGCAACCATCGATCGGGACTCCACCACCCCGGCTTCGAGCACGATGCGTGCGGTGTGGGCGCGCTCGTCCAGCTCGACGGCCGATCGCGGCACGCCCTGGTGCGGCAGGCGCTGACCGCGCTCGCCAACCTCGACCATCGCGGTGCGACCGGAGCCGACGCGCTGACCGGCGACGGCGCGGGCATCACCACGCAGATGCCCGACCGCCTGCTGCGCGCCGTCTGCAGCGCCCAGCTGCGATGCGAGCTTCCCGCCCCCGGCGGCTATGCGGCCGGCCTCGTGTTCCTGCCCCGCGACCCGGGGCTGCGGCTTCGCTGCGAGGAGCTGTGCATCCGCATCTGCGCCGAGGAGGGACACCGCGCGCTGGGCTGGCGCGACGTGCCGGTGCGCCCGGAGTTGATCGGCCGCGTCGCCTCCCGCTCGGCACCTGTCATCCGCCAACTGGTGGTCGAGCGAAGGACCGGCGACGAGGCTGCGTTCGAGCGCAAGCTGTACGTGATCCGCCGTCGCGTGGAGCGCGCGGCCATGCAGGCAGGCGTACCGGAGGCTGAGTTCACGATCGTCAGCCTCTCCGCCCGCAGGCTGGTCTACAAGGGCCTGCTCAAGGCCACCCAGCTGGGCGAGTTCTACGGCGACCTGCGCGACCCTCGCTACGAGACGGCGCTCGCGCTCGTCCACTCCCGCTTCTCGACCAACACACTGGGCACCTGGGATCTCGCCCACCCGTTCAACTTCCTCGCCCACAACGGTGAGATCAACACCGTGCGCGGCAACGCCAACTGGCTGGCCGCGCGCGAGCCGCAGCTTCGCAGCGAGCTGTTCGGCGATGACCTCCAAAAGCTGTTTCCGATCGCGGAGCCGCGCTGGTCGGACTCGGCCAAGCTGGACGCGATGGTCGAGCTGCTGGTGCTGGGCGGGCGCAGCCTGGCCCACGCGCTGGCCATGCTGATCCCGCCGGCCTGGACGGATCCCACGCTCGACCTGGACGACGACGTGCGCGCGTTCTTCGAGTACCACGCGTCACTGGTCGAGCCGTGGGACGGCCCGGCGGCGGTGTTCGCGACCGACGGGTCGCGCGTGGTGGCCACGCTCGATCGAAACGGGCTGCGCCCGGCCCGCTTCGTGCGCACCCGCGACGGGCTGGTGGTGCTGGCATCCGAGATCGGCGTGCTCGAGATCGAACCGGCCGAGATCGTGGAGGCGGGAAGGCTGCGGCCGGGACAGATGCTGGTGCTGGAGCCGGGGCGTGACCGCATCCTGGCCGACGCCGAGATCAAGCTGGAGCTGGCCAGGCGCCGGCCGTACCGGCACTGGCTGCGAGTGAACCGGCTGCGGCTGGCCGAGCTGCCGGCGGTCGCAGCCGCGGTTGAGGACGCGCAGGCGATCGCCCGCCTCCAGAACGCGTTCGGCTACACGGCGGAGGAGCTTCGGCTGGTGATCGGCGCGCTTGCCCGCGACGGCGCCGAGCCGGTCGGCTCGATGGGCGACGACGCGGCGCCGGCGGTGCTCTCGAATCGCACGCGGATGCTGCCGGCGTACTTCCGCCAGCAGTTCGCCCAGGTCACCAACCCTCCCATCGACCCGCAGCGCGAGGCGCTGGTGATGAGCCTGCGCACCGCAGTCGGGGCGATCGGAAACCTGCTCGAGGAGCGGCCGCAGGACTGCCGCAGGATCGTGTTCGAGAGCCCGATCCTGTCAGATGAGCAGCTGCGGCGGCTGCGGGCCCCGCAGAGCGACGGTCTGGTGGCCGCCACGCTCTCGACCCTCTACCGCCCCCGGGCCGGGCCGGACGGGCTGGAACGAACGGTTGACGACCTGCTGCGGGCGGCCTCGGCGGCCGTCTGGGACGGCGCCCAGATCGTCGTTCTGTCCGACCGCGGCGTCGATCGGGAGCACGCCGCAATCCCGCCGCTGCTGGCGGTCGCTGCCGTTCACTCGCACCTCGTACGGGAGGGCGCGCGCGCGATGTGCGGCCTCGTGGTCGAGTCGGGCGAGCCGCGGGAGACGATGCACCTCGCGCTGCTGATCGGCTACGGAGCGGCGGCCGTCAACCCGTACCTGGCGCTGGCGTCCGTGCGGGGATTGGTGCGGGACGGCGAGCTGGGGACGCTGGAGGCGGACGAGGCGGAGCGCCGCTACCTGGCCGCGCTCGACCGCGGCCTGCTGAAGGTCTGCTCCAAGATGGGCATCTCGACGATCCAGAGCTACCGCGGCGCCAACCTGTTCGAGGCGATCGGGCTCGGCCCGCGGCTGATCGAGCGCTACTTCCCCGGCACCATCTCACGGCTGGGCGGAATCGAGCTGGATGAGCTGCACCGGATCAGCGAGCGGCGGCACCGGTCCGCGTTCGCGCCCGGCGGCGCCGAGCTGGACGCCGGCGGCGAGTACCGCCAGCGACACGGCGGCGAGCGGCACGCCTGGGATGCCGAAGCCGTCTCCCGGCTGCAGCGGGCGGTGCGGGACGAGAGCCACGCCACGTTCGAGGAGTTCGCGCAGGCGGTCGACGCCGCCGGCCGGAGCCTGACGCTGCGCGGGGGCCTGGAGCTGCGACAGGGATCGGCGATCCCGCTCGACCAGGTCGAGTCCTCGGCCGAGATCGTGAAGCGGTTCGCGACCGGCGCCATGAGCCTGGGCTCGATCTCGAAGGAGGCCCACGAGACGCTGGCCGTGGCCATGAACCGGCTCGGCGGTCGCTCCAACACCGGCGAGGGGGGCGAGGATCCCGCCCGATCGACCCGCGATGCCAGCGGCGACCTGCGCCGCTCGGCGATCAAGCAGGTGGCGTCGGCGCGATTCGGGGTGACGGCGGACTACCTTGTGGACGCCGATCAACTCCAGATCAAGATCTCACAGGGCGCGAAGCCGGGCGAGGGTGGCCAGCTCCCCGGTGACAAGGTGGATTCGGCGATCGCCGCCCTGCGCCACGCCACGCCGGGCGTCGGCCTGATCTCACCGCCGCCACACCACGACATCTACTCGATCGAGGACCTGGCCCAGCTGATCCACGACCTCAAGTCGGTCAACCCGGCGGCCGGCATCTCCGTCAAGCTGGTGTCGGAGGCAGGCGTCGGCACGGTGGCGGCGGGGGTGGCGAAGGCCAAGGCTGAGCACATCGTGATCGCAGGGCACGACGGCGGCACCGGCGCCGCGCCGCTCTCGTCGCTCAAGCAGACCGGCCTGCCATGGGAGATGGGGCTGGCCGAGACGCACCAGGTGCTGGTCATGAACGGCCTGCGCGGGCGGGTGCGGCTGCAGGTGGACGGCGGCCTGCGCACCGGCCGCGACGTCGTGATCGCGGCCATGCTGGGCGCCGAGGAGTTCGCCTTCTCGACCGCGCCGCTGGTGGCCGCAGGCTGCGTGATGATGCGCGTCTGCCATCTCAACACGTGTCCGGTGGGCATCGCGACCCAGGATCCCGAGCTGCGCAGGCGCTTCACCGGTACACCCGAGCACGTCGTTCGCTACTTCCTGTTCGTGGCCGAGCAGGTGCGGGAGCTGATGGCGTCGGTGGGTGTTGCCACGATGGACGAGCTGGTCGGCCGCTGCGACCTGTTGCGCGCGGCCGGCCGGCGTGGCGGGCTCGATCTGGGAGCGCTGATCGCACCCGCGCTCGGCCCAGACGGATCCGCCCGCCGGCACTGCGAGCGGCAGGATCACGGGCTCGAGAAGGCCGTCGACCACCGCCTGATCGCCGCCGCCGAACCGGCGCTCTCGGGACGCGAGCGGGTGGTCACCCGCTGCCGCGTGGCGAACACCGATCGCAGCGTGGGCGCGATGCTGGGCGGCGCGATCGCACGCCGTGCGGGAGCTCTCGCCGAGGGCGGTGTGACGGTGCTGGCGGAGGGCATCGGCGGCCAGAGCTTCGGCGCCTTCATCCCGTCAGGGCTGTCGCTGCACCTGACCGGGTGGTGCAACGACTACGCAGGCAAGGGCCTCTCGGGAGGCACCCTGGTCGTTCGCCCGCCGGACGACGCCGGCCTTCCGGCGGAGCGAAGCGTGGTCGTCGGCAACACGGTGCTGTACGGCGCGACCGGCGGCCGCGCCTTCCTCCGAGGCCAGGCGGGCGAGCGCTTCTGCGTCCGCAACTCCGGCGCTGCGGCGGTGGTCGAAGGCGTCGGCGACCATGGCTGCGAGTACATGACCGGCGGCGTGGTGGCGGTGCTGGGCGAGACGGGCCGCAACTTCGCCGCCGGCATGTCGGGCGGGATCGCGTTCGTGCTGGACGACGACGGCAGCTTCCACAGCCGCTGCAACCTCGCCATGGTCGATGTCGAGCCGATCACCGAGCACGAGGACGTGGCGCTGCTGGCCTCGCTGCTCGAGCAGCACGTGGAGCTGACCGCAAGCTCGATCGCGGCGTCGCTGCTGTCGGAGCGGGCCGCGCTCGCGGAGCGGTTCCGGATCGTCATCCCGCACGACCTGCGGCGGGTCGGCGTGCGGCCGCCGGCGGCCGTTCTGGAGCGGGTGGCATGACCGACCCGCGCGCCTTTCTCCAGATCCGCCGCCGGGTCGCTCCTTACCGACCGGCCGACCAGCGCCTGGGCGACCATCGCGACGTCGGCACCACGGTCGACCCCGCTCTCGCCCGCGAGCAGGCCCGTAGGTGCATGGACTGCGGCGTGCCCTTCTGCCAGAACGGCTGCCCCCTGCACAACGTGATCCCGGACTGGAACGACCTGGTCGAGCGGGGGCACTGGCAGCGGGCGCTGGAGGCGCTGCATGCGACCAACAACTTCCCCGAGTTCACGGGCAAGCTCTGCCCCGCGCCGTGCGAGGAGGCCTGCGTGCTGGCGCTCGACGAGCAGCCGGTGACGATCAAGCAGGTGGAGATGGCGATCATCGAGCGTGGCTTCGTCGAGGGCTGGGTAAATCCCCAGGTCGCGGCCGGTTCGACCGGCCGGCGGGTGGCGGTGATCGGCTCTGGCCCGGCCGGCCTGACCGCGGCACAGCAGCTCACGCGCCGCGGCCATCAGGTGACGGTGTTCGAGCGCGACCGGCTGCCCGGCGGCCTGCTGCGCTACGGCATCCCCGACTTCAAGCTCGAGAAGGCGCTGATCGATCGCCGGCTGGAGCAGATGGTGGCCGAGGGCACGCGCTTCGAGACCGGGGTCGACATCGGCCGCGACCTCGATCCCGCCCGCCTGCGTGCCGACCACGACGCGATCGTGCTCGCCACCGGCGCCCAGCGGCACCGCGAGCTCGACCTGCCCGGCCGCGGCCTGCTCGGCGTCGAGCCGGCGCTGCGGTACCTGACCGGCCGAAACCGTGATGTGTCCGGGGAGATGCCCGGGGGCGCGATCTCGGCGTATGGGCGGCGCGTGATCATCCTGGGCGGAGGAGACACCAGCGCCGATTGCCTGGGAAATGCGCTGCGTGAGGGCGCTTCCTCGGTGCATGAGATCGCCCACGGGGCGACACCGCCGCGCACTCGGCAGCCGCTTCGCACGTGGCCGCAGTGGCCGGCGCTGCTTCGCTCGTATGCCGTCCACGAGGAGGGCGGCGAGCGACGGTGGGAGCTGGAGCCGATCGCGTTCGAGGGCAGCGATGGCCACGTGACTGGTGTGCGAGTGGTGCCGATGGCGTTCACCGGCCGCGGAGGCGCGCCGCGCCCGGCCGGCGACCCGGTCACCCTGCCGGCTGATCTGGTGCTGCTCGCGGTCGGCTTCGACGGCGTCGAGCGCGACCCGCTCTACCAGGCGCTCGGGGTGCGGTCGACCACGCGCGGAACGATCCCCGCCGAGGCCGGCCCGGCCGTGTTCGGCGCGGGAGACTGCGTGGGCGGCGCGGATCTGATCGTGACCGCGATCGCCGACGGCCGCGCCGTTGCCGAGCGCGTCGATCGCCACCTGTCGGCGCTGGGAGCGGCGAACGCGGCGTAGCTCACCGTGCCTGGCAACGGCCGAAAGGCCGGTGCCTGGCACGATCGAGCGAGCAGCAGACGCCGGTCCGCGCCAAGACGATACGCGCGTGCGCAGGCGATCGTCAGTCGTAGGTCGATAGTGCCTGGCACCGCGTTCCGCGTTGCCGGGCACCGGCAAAAGCCGGCCTCTCTAATACGTGCCGAACTGCTTCCAGAGCCGCTCGGCGAGGTCGCGGCGCTGGTCGCTGCGGCCGCGGACGCGGGCGGCGATGGCAGCCGCGAGCGCCTCGACCAGCACGATCCCGGGGGCCGCGGTGTCGAACTCGCCAGGGGCGGCGGGAGCGCAGGCAAGCACATGCGTCGCCAGACTCGCGGCCGGCGCCAGCACGTCGTCGGTGATCAGCACCGACTGGGCGCCGGCCGCGCTGAAGCTGCGTAGCACCTCGGACGTGATCTTGGCGTAGCGGCGGAACGTGAACGCGATCAGCCGGTCGCGCGGCTCGAGATCGATCAGGTGGTCGGCGATGCCGGGCTCGCCGGCCGCGATCGGCCAGGTGTTGGGAAGCAGCGGATTCAACAGGTAGTACGCGTATTCGGCGAGCGCCGCCGACTTGCGATGGCCGAAGATGCCGATCTTGCCGCTGCCCTTGCTGAGCAGCGCGACGGCGGCGGCGAACTGGTCGCGGTCGAGGCCCACGCGCATCGCCGCCAGATCGGCCCGGGCGCGTCCGGCGACGGCATCGATCACGTCGCCCGCGCTGTGATTTTCCTGCGGCGCCGAGAGCCGGGCGACCGCCTCGGCGCGGAGGGCTTCGTGAAGCTGGCCGAAGCCGTCGTAACCAACCCTGACCGCGAACCTGACCACGGCCGCCTTGCTGACGCCGACCCTGGCGGCAAGCGACTCCGCCGTCTCGAACGGCGCCTCGGCGGGATGGTCGAGCACGCCGTGGGCGATCAGCAGGTCGTTCGGCGAGAGCGAGTCCAGGTGCGCCCGGATGCGGGCCGCGACCTCGGTCACGCGCCGATCCGATCCAGGTGGGCAGCCCGATGGCGGCTCATCGCGTTGCTGATCCTACTCACTGCACGCCGAAACACCGAGGGGGAGCCGTTGGCTCCCCCTCGGGTGCATTCGCTGTCCGCCGGGGCTTACTCGGCGTCGGGCTCGGCCTCGTCGCCGGCCTGGTCGCCCTCACCCGTGTCCTCGGCCGGCCCCTCGGCGGGAACCAGGTCGACGGGCGGTG
>JAWVDZ010000155.1:0-4570 GCA_033856955.1 Gaiellales bacterium | reverse complement strand
GTCGGGATGCAGCAGGCCGCCGGCGCGTGCATCGACCAGCACCGGGTCGAGCCGGTCGAGGAACATCTGCTGGAGCGAGCTGCGCTCGGGCAGTGGCAGGTCGATGACGACCTGGAAGGCCTTCTCGACCGACTCGGCGTCCGGTAGCGTCCGGCCCACCGCGACCAGGAAGATCAGGTTGGGCACCGACGCGACCGATGCCAGCAGCCGCAGCACCTCTGCCGCGCGACCGGCGGGCAGGCGGTCGACATCGTCGATCACGACCACCAGCCGCTTGTCGCCGGAGCTGAAGGTCGACGCCACCCGCGCACGCAGCGCAGCCACCTGGCTGTCGTCGGGGGGAGGGTCGCCGGCCGGGGAGGAGGGGAGCGTGGCGGTTGCGAGCAGGTGCACGAAGCGCCGTTCGAGGTCGTCGTTACCGGTGAGCAGCCAGGGATTCCACTCCACGATCGTCCACTTCGAGGACTGAGGCTGCTCGCGCAGCGCATGGCGGACGAGATTCAGCATGCTGGAGCGGCCCGCGCCGGGATCACCGTGCAGGGCGATGGCGATGCCGGCCCGGGGCGCAAGCTGGGCGATCGTGCGTGCCAGGTGCGATGCGAAGGCCGCATGGCCGAGCGCATCGGCGCGCGCGTCACTCAGCGGCCGATCGGGTGACAGCTCCGAAGCGTTTGTGGGCAGTTCGATTTTGTGCCTCGCGTTCCCGTGTTCCAATCTCCCTCATCGGCGGGATAGCGCCCGGTCTTGACCGGAAATACGGAAGGATCGAATAACCTGCTCGGATCGCCGCGGGCGTGGCGGAACTGGTAGACGCGTCGGCCTTAGGAGCCGGTGGCCACTGGCCGTGGAGGTTCGAGTCCTCTCGCCCGCATCTCCGGCCCGTCAAAACGGTCGCGAACGGCCTGACGACTTGTCATGCGAGGCCCTGAAAGCAGACGGCTCGCCGGGCGGAGGGCCACCCGGCGAGCCGGCCACTCACGCCACTAGCTGAGGGGGATCCCGCAGCCACCCGCCGAAGCGAAGATGGCGGGGAGGATTGGGCTGTCCTCGAAGTGGTCGATCCCGTGCCCGTCAGAGAGCACGCGATCGTTCGGGTTGTTGTGCGCGAGCACGCCGTTCTTGCCAGCGACGCCGATGCCGAGCGCGAAGAACTGCGGCTGGCCGGTCTCAGCGTACGCGGGGACGAAGCAGGCGATCTGTGCCTGTGTTGCCGGCACCTCGATCGTCGCGAGCGTCTGCGTCGTTGCCGCCACGGAGCTGAAGTCGAACAGCAGCCAGCGGCCGCCATGTGACGAGGAGCTGATCAGTCCCTGGTGGGACGACGAGACTCGGATGCAATCGTGCCCGTAGGCCGAAGTGGCGGCAAACAGCGAGCAGGCAGTGACTGCCACGACCGCGAGCGTGCGGCGCATCATGTGGAACCCCCCATGTCGAAGAAGCGAAGCCGGCGAAGTATCCGATCGCTACCGGAGGCTGTCAACCTCGGATCAGCGGCCGGTTGCCATCAACACCAGCGTGAGCGCGCCGAGCGCGATGCCCACCACCGTCATCACCAGCGTCCAACTGCGATCGGGCGGAACGAAGTCGCCCCGCATCAGCGCAGCCTCGACCTGGCGCTCGCGGCGCAGGGCGTAGCCGATGCAGCCGATGCCGAGCAGGGCGAACCCGGCCCCGATCACCTGGTAGGGCCAGGTGTCGGTTTCGTTCACCAGTCCCGGCACCACCTTCCCGGCCGCCAGGCTGACGGCCAGCGAGGTGAGACCGGTGCGCCACCAGGCCAGATAGGTGCGTTCGTTCGCCAGCCTGGTTCGCCGCGTCGCGTCCAGGGCGTCGTCGAACTTGCGCCGCTCCTCGGTCATCGCGGCTGACAGTACCAGGGCTGCGCGCGGTGGCGCACCCGTCAGGGTGCGACTAAGGTTAGTGAACCCGTTGGCGCGGCGAGAGCTGCGTTTGCCGGGCCGACGAGCCCATGAAGACCCAACTCGAAGAACTCGACTCGAACCGCGTCCGACTGACAGTCGAGGTGCCGGCCCACGACGTCGACCACGCCTTCGATCATGCCCTCACCGACCTCTCCAAGGCGGTGCGGCTACCGGGCTTTCGCAAGGGCAAGGCGCCCAAGACGATGGTGATGCAGCGAATCGGGCGAGAGGCGGTGATCGAGGAGGCGCTCGAGCATCACCTCTCCGGCTGGTACCGCCAGGCGGTCGCGGTGGCGGGCATCGACCCGGTCGACCGGCCCAGCATCGACTGGGAGGCCGAGCCGCAGGAGGGCGAGACGTTCAGCTTCAAGGCCGAGGTCGAGGTCAAGCCGCGGCCCGAAGTGAAGTCCTACAAGGGCCTGACCGGCGTCCGCCCTCCAGTCGAGGTGCCGCGCGAGGCGATCGACTCCGAGCTGGAGCGGCTGCGCCTGAGCGTCGCCGAGCTGACCCCGGTCGAGCGTGCCGCGCAGGCCGGCGACTTCGTCGTGATCGACTTCGTGGGAGCGATCGACGGCGCCGAGTTCGAGGGCGGACGGGGAACCGACTACGGCGTCGAGCTGGGCGGCGGCCGTCTGATCGAGGACCTCGAGAAGGGCATCGAGGGCATGAAGGCGGGCGAGCAGCGCGACGTGCCGGTGACCTTCCCGGCCGAGTACCCGGCCGAGCACCTGGCCGGCAAGGCGGCCACGTTCGCCGTCACCGCAAAGGACGTCAAGGAGCGGGTGCTACCCGAGCTGGACGATGAGTTCGCCAAGTCGGTGAGCGAGTTCGACACGCTCGCCGAGCTGGACGCCGATCTGCACGCCCGCTTCCTGGAGGCGATCACCGAGGAGGGAGACCGCGTCTTCCGCTCGACCGTGCTGGACGACCTGGCCGGCCAGCTCAGCACCGAGCTGCCCGAGGCGCTGGTGCGCTCGCGGATGGCCGACATGATGCGAAACATGATCGAGTCGCTGTCGGCGCGGGGGATGGAGATGTCCGATTATCTGCGGCTGACGGGACAGAATGCCGATGAGATAGTGCAGACGCTGCGCCCGCAGGCCGAGGACTCGGTCGCAAAGGACCTCGCACTGGAGGCGGTGGCCGATGCCGAGAAGATCGAGATCACCGACGAGATGATTGATTCCTTCATCCGAGAGCAGGCCACTCAGGGCGGCGACGACCCCGAGGAGCTGGTGTCGCGGCTGATGGGCGACCCGGCAACGCTGACAGCTCTTCGGACCGATCTGCGGATGCAGAAAGCCCTGGACATCGCGGTCGATAACGCGAAGGAGATCTCGCCCGAGCAGGCCGTGGCGAGGGACAAGCTGTGGACGCCGGAGAAGGAATCCGAGGCCGCGGCCGCAAAACCGTCACAGATCTGGACACCGGGCTCCGCCGAGCCCAGCCGAACAGGAGAGCCCGAGTGAGCCCACTGATTCCTATGGTGATCGAGCAGACCTCGCGTGGCGAGCGCTCATTCGACATCTACTCGCGACTGCTGAACGAGCGGATCGTCTTCCTGGGGACTCCCGTCGACGACCAGATCGCAAACCTGATCGTTGCGCAGCTGCTTCACCTGGAATCGGAGGATCCGGACAAGGATATCTCGCTGTACGTCAACTCACCGGGCGGAAGTGTGTATGCCGGCCTCGCGATCTACGACACGATGCAGTTCGTCAAGCCCGACATCCAGACGATCTGTGTCGGCATCGCGATGAGCATGGGCGCGCTGCTCCTGGCCGGCGGAGCCAAGGGCAAGCGGATGGCGCTGCCCAACGCCAAGATCCTGATCCACCAGGTCTCGTCCGGGTTCCAGGGCCAGGCGACGGACATCGAGATCCACGCCCGCGAGATCCTCGACATCCGCAAGCGGCTCGACCAGATCATCTCCGACCACAGCGGACAGTCGATGGAGAAGGTCACGCGCGACACCGAGCGCGACTACTTCATGAGTGCCGAAGAGGCCCAGGAGTACGGCATCATCGACCGCGTGATTGCGAAGCATTGAGATGACTGTCTGATGGCACGCCCAACCGACACCAACGAACAGCTGCTCTGCAGCTTCTGCGGCAAGAGCCAGCGCCAGGTCAAGAAGCTGATCGCCGGTCCCGGCGTGTACATCTGCGACGAGTGCATCGATCTCTGCAACGAGATCATCGATGAGGAGCTGACCACTCCCGCCCAGCTCGACCTGGACAACCTGCCTCGGCCGAAGGAGATCTACTCAGTCCTGAACGATTACGTGGTCGGGCAGGAGGAGGCCAAGCGCACGCTGTCGGTGGCCGTCTACAACCACTACAAGCGCGTGCAGATGGCGGCTCAGGCGGACGGCGAGGTGGAGCTCTCGAAGTCGAACATCCTGTTGCTGGGCCCGACCGGCTGCGGCAAGACGCTGCTCGCGCAGACGCTGGCGCGGATCCTGAACGTGCCGTTCGCGATCGCCGATGCCACCGCGCTGACCGAGGCCGGCTACGTCGGCGAGGACGTCGAGAACATCCTGCTGAAGCTGATCCAGGCCGCCGACTTCGACGTCAAGAAGGCCGAGACCGGCATCATCTACATCGACGAGGTGGACAAGATCGCGCGCAAGGCGGACAACCCGTCGA
>JAWVDZ010000154.1:0-2794 GCA_033856955.1 Gaiellales bacterium | reverse complement strand
CGGCACGCCGGACGAGCAGGCGATGCAGGTGCGCGACGCGATCCGGCTGCTGTTTCCCGAGGCCGTTACGCTCGTCAGTGAGGCCCGGCAGGGCCTCAGTTAGATCACTCTGAGATCTGCCACCGCGTCTCGACCTCCGCCCGGGTCGATGCCGAGATGAAGCAGTCGCGCTCGGCCTTCGCCGTCAGGCCACGGGCGCGATCGGCCTGCCCGGCGGCCACGGCGACGATCACCGTCATCGTCAGCTTCCGGAACGCGTAGCGCTGGTCGTCTTCGCGGCGGGCGATCTCGCCGTCGGCCTTGGACTCATAGCCGGTCACCTCGACGTCGTTGTGCGAGCAGTGGGCGAGAAACGAGAGCATCGTGCAGGATTGCAGCGAGGCCAGGAACAGATGCTCGGGACTCCACTGGTTGGGGTCACCGCCGGGAAAGTCGCGCGGCGGACCGACCAGCACGGGTGGCCGATCACCGGCCGTGGCGCGGGCCAGCCGGCCGCCCTGCCAGACCAGATCGGCGTGATAGCTGAACGTTTTTGACTCAAGTGTCATTGATTTCCTCTCAAAAACAGGGATTTCAGCACGCTTCGGTTCCCCCAAAGGGGTATCTCAACTGCCCGGGAAATCGGACGATACTAAGTGTGAGGCGCGCTCCGAATCCAAATTGCCGGAATGTCGTAGGTCTTCTTCATCACGGTGCGCGGCCTCCCACGAAGTAGGAGGAATGGGCACATGAACAACTTGGAACACCTGGCAGCGGAGCAGTCCGGCCAGACGATGGCAGAGTACGCGGTCGTGCTCACGATCATCACGGTCGCGGTCGTCGCCACGCTGGCGTTGCTCTCGTCGGGCGTCATCAACGTGATCAACCAGGTCATCACCCTGATGTAACCGGGCCGAGCAGCGCCCGCACCTCGGGCGCTGTCACGCTCGACCACGACCCGGCGTGCCATGCCGGGTCGTGGTATTTCTGCGACCGAAGCGTCTGCATCGCCGACTCCGCGGCGGCATCGAGGTCTCCAAGGTCCGCGCCGAACGCCTCGACCATCGCCTGCTCCCAGCCCTCTCCGGCCACGTTCGCCACGCTGTCCGGCCGGCTCGCCGCCGGCCGCGGGTGACCCTGCAGGTCGCCGTCGCGCGGGCCGGCGAGGCACTCCCGCAGCGCGTCGAGGTCGGCGTCGATCAGCAGCGTTCCGTGGACGAGCATGCCCGCTCGACCACGGTGAGCGGCGATGCCGGTCACCTTGCTATCGCCCACCCGCACCGTGCGCTCGTCACGGTGCGCGTCCACGCCCTGCGCACGACAGGCGCGCACGACACCGTCCAGCAGCGGCCGGTACATCTCCGGCACGCCGGCGGCGGCCCACGGATGGCCGGCCGGCCAGGCCAGGGCGATGCACAGCGTGCCGGGGTCGATCAGCACCGCCCCTCCTCCCGTGAAGCGCCGCCACACGCGTACGCCGTGACGGGCGCAGGCGCCGGCATCGATCTCCCAGTCGGCGCGCTGGAACCGGCCGATCACGACCGCCGGCCGGGTGCGCCACAGAAGCAGGGTCGCGCCCGCGAGCGATGCGCGGGCGACCGCTTCATCCCACGCCAGGGCGGACGCCGGATCCAGCTCGCCCAGCATGATCGCCCGCGGCGCCGCGGTCACGCCGGCGCGTCGACGGTCACGCGCAGCCCGGCCCGCTGCAGCCGGATGGCGGCCGACGGCGGTGCCGACGCCGGCAGCTCGACGATCTCGGGCATCGACCGCTCGAGGGCGGCGACGCGAGCCTCGACCTCGGCCTCGTCGCCCAGCTCGACCCGCTGCCGCTCGGCGCGTTCGAGCTCGGCGGCGGCACGGCTCCGCTGCTCCTCGCTGACCGCGAGCGCGGCGTCGGCCGCCTCGATCAGCGCCAGCGCGTCGCGGCGGCCTGCCTCGGGGCGGCCGTCGTCGCGCACCGGTGCCGGGGTGGGCAGGTCGAACGGCGCGGCCAGCAGCTCGTCGACCAGCGCCTCGCGCTGAGTGCACAGCCGGTCGAGGGTATCTCGGGTGACCAGCCGTGCCGTCTCGACCCGAAGCCGGGCCTCGTCCACGTCGGCCCGGTACTCGGCGCTGTCGGCGCCCGACCCCTCGGCCAGCTCGGCCAGCTCCACCGCCCGCTGCCACAGCGAGACGAGCGGACCCTGATCGACCCACTGCGCCTCCAGGTCGCGGGCGATCTCCTCGATCGCGGCGCGCCTCTCCGAGACGGAGGCGGCCAGTCCCGGCGCCTGCTCGACGATCTCGCGCTCGTGCGCGATCTCGGCCTCGAGCACGGTCAGGCGGTGGAGCACGAGCCGCGCGGCAACCAGCTCGTCGGCAAGCTCAAGCATCCTGTCCAGCTCCCGCGATCTCACAGCCGGAGCTTAGAGCCTATGAGCGCCGCCGCCGATCGTGACCGGCGGTAGCCTTGCTGCGTGGCTGAGCGGCTTGACGTCGTGATCGTCGGTGGAGGACCGGCCGGACTGGCTCTGGCCGAGCCGCTGGCCCGCCGCGGCCTCTCCGTGCTGGTGTGCGAGCGGAACGCCGAGATCGGGATCCCGGTGCGGACGTCGGGCGGGTCGTGGCAGGACGACCTGCGCCGGCTCGGCCTGCCCGACCACCTCTGGCATCCGATCGACCGGCTCTCCTTCCGGTCGCGCCGCTCTCACAGCACGATCGAGTGGGGCGGCGGCGTGGGTTGCGCACTCGATGTCACCGCCACCTGGCGTCACCTGGCAGGCCGTGCCCGCGACGCCGGCGCGACGATCGAGGCCGGCACGCTGGCCCGGCT
>JAWVDZ010000153.1:0-2607 GCA_033856955.1 Gaiellales bacterium | reverse complement strand
AGGACATAGACCCGGCGTTGCATGCTCCGTCCTATATCGGACTTGTGACAACTGCGCTTTACCCCGTAAAAGGGAGATTTGCTCCCAGCGGCCGCCGATGTCGCGCAGGGCTAGTTACCCTCGCGCGGCAGGAGGTTTGACACATCTAACTACCGTGCGTGGCAACGGCCGGAAGGCCGGTGCCTGGCACGACCGACCTGCAGCGCGCCTTCAGTGGCAGACCGCGACCGTCGGGCGCCGTGCGATCGCCGACGCGGCAACGAGGGCCGATGTAGGTCGATGGTGCCAGGCACCGCGTGCCGCATTGCCAGGCACCGGTCGCGGCCACTCCGCACTCGCTACTCCCACGCCCAGTCCTTCACCCACCACCCCGCGTTCGGCATCCCGCTCTTCAGCGCCGCTCCCGTCACCGCGCCGACATCGAGCGGCACGCGGTGGAACTCCACCTCGCGGTCGCCCGCGATCGCGTACTCGGCCCACGGGGGGTTGCGGAAGGTGCCGTCGGGTGTGTGCTCGAACGGCATGCCGACGCTGCCGGGATTCACGACGAGCGAGGTGCCGTGGCGACGCAGCATCTGCATGTGGGTGTGCCCGCCGGCCATGATCGCTTCGTCGTGGCCGTCCAGCATCACGGCCAGCTCGGCCTCCGGCGTGATCGGCAGCAGCACCTCGGTGTTCGATCGCGGCGAGCCGTGGTAGCAGAGCAGGCCGTCCAGCTCGAGCAGCGGCTGGTAGTCCCGTAGCCGAGCGAGGTGGTGCTCGCCCAGCTGCTCGTGTCCCCACAGGTCGATCTCGACGATCCGCCGCGTGTCATCATCCTCGATCGATTCGTCCCGCGGCTCGATCAGCCACTCGTCGGTGTTGCCCATCACGACATCGCATCCGATCGCTGCGATGCGGTCGATCGCCTCACACGGCTGCGGCCCGGTCGCGGCCACGTCGCCAAGGCAGACGACACGGTCGACGCGCCGCCGCTCGATGTCGCTCAGCACGGCATCCAGGGCAACCAGGTTGCCGTGGATGTCCGCGATCAGCGCGGTTCTCACCGTGGACTGGTGACGGTCTCCGGGTGGATGCGGCCTCCGGAACTGGCCAGCCGGCCACCCTCACGGTGGCTGCGGACGGCCAGCACCTCGGCCAGGATCGAGACGGCGGTCTCGGCTGGGGTGACGGCCCCGATGTCGAGCCCCAGCGGCCCGGAGATGCGGTCGATCTCGGACTCGCTGTAGCCCGCGTTCAGCAGCCGCGTGCGGCGCTTCTCCTGCGCCCGGCGGCTGCCCAGCGCGCCGATGTAGGGCGCGCTGCTACGCAGCGCCGGCCCCAGCGCGGGCTCGTCGAAGCGCGCGTCGTGGGTCAGCACCACCACGTAGGTCGCCTCGTCGGGCGTGTAGCGGTCGTAGGCCATCGCCGGCCAGCCGACCACGATCTCGTCGGCGTCAGGCAGCCGCTCGGGGGTGGCGAACTTGGTGCGCGCATCCGACACGACCGTGCGGAAACCCACCTGTCGGGCCATCCGGCACAGCGCCTGCGCCGTGTCGACCGCGCCGAACACCAGCATCACCGGCGCAGGGGCGAAGTGCTCGACGAACGTCTCCGGCGCCGTACGGCGCGCGGTCGAGTGCGGCTCGCCCTCGCCATAGGTCTTGGCGCCGGCGTCCGCGCCGCTCAGCGTGGTCGTCATCGACAGGCGCTCGTGATCGCGTACGGCGGCCTCGATCCTGGCCACCTCCTCCGGGTCGAGCACCTGGATGAAGATCTCGATCTCGCCTCCGCAGGGCAGGCCCACGTCGAACGCGTCGTCGTCCGTGATGCCGTACGGGACGAGCCGCGGCTCGCCGCTTGCCAGCACCTCCTGGGCGCGCAGGACGACGTCGCTCTCGACGCAGCCGCCGGATACCGATCCGCGCATCTCGCCGCTCTCGGTCACCAGCAGCCGCGATCCCAGTGGCCGCGGCGCCGAGCGCTTGCTGTCGACCACCATCGCCACCGCGACCCGCTCGCCGGAGTCGATCAGCCTGCGTGCGTCTTCCAGGACGTCTCTCATGCCGGAAGCTTACCGGGACGCTCACAACCGGCAAACCGCAGGCATCCCCAATTATGGAACCCAGACCACCACATTTCGGGGATGGCGGCCCTCACCCGACACGGGCAAGATCCAGCAATGTTGAAGCGTCTACTGGCAGTCAGGAGACCGGCCCGGATGGCGGGAGCCGTCGGCAGCCGCGAGCTGTTCTCGATGCTGTGCGAGGCGCTGGCCGAAGAGCTCCAGGCTTCGGATTGCCTCGTGTCGCGGTGGGATCCGCTTCGCTCTGTGACCGCCGGGGTGGCCGGCTTCACCAGCACGCCCGAGCGCTGGAGGCTGGTTGGGGGCGAGTACCAGCTCGACCGTTACCCGGTGACGCTGGCCGTGCTGAACGGCCGCGGGCCGTACACCACCTGGATCGGCGATCCCGACGGTGATCCGGCAGAGCGGGAGCTGCTGCGCTCGCTCGGGCTCACAGCCGGACTGCTCCTGCGGCTCGACGCGCAGGTGCCGTTCCTGGTCGAGGTGTGGAGCGATCGCCGACCGGGCGTGTTCACCCGTCGCGAGCTTGCGCAGGCGGCCGG
>JAWVDZ010000152.1:0-3034 GCA_033856955.1 Gaiellales bacterium | reverse complement strand
AACCCATGCGCCGCTTGGGTGATGCACTCGGTATCGCAGTACCCCCGTAGAGCACTCAGCGCCTCCGCCCGCCCTCGTGAGGCCGTCGGCGGCGCCGACGTCGATAGCCTTCCCGGCTCATGGCCGCCGCGATCCAGACGTGTTACCGCCACTCGGATCGGCGCGCCGGCGTCACCTGCCAACGGTGCGACCGGCCCATCTGTCCGCAGTGCATGACGCAGGCCTCGGTCGGTTTCCATTGCCCCGAGTGCTCGAGGCAGGGCAAGCAGCGGGTTTACACCGCGGGCGCGATCATGGGCGGCTCGCGGCCGATCGTCACCCAGGTGCTCATCGCCATCAACGTGCTGGTGTTCTTCGTCGGGCTCGGACAGACGTTGTTCATCAGCGACTACGGCGTGCTCGGCAGTGCGCAGGTCCGCCTCCCATCGACGGGCCAGCTCTTCTCCATTCCAGGCTTCGGCGTGGCCCACGGCGAGTGGTGGCGCCTCATCACCGGCGGCTTCCTGCACGCCAACATCATCCACCTCGGCATGAACATGTTCGCGTTGTGGATTCTCGGGTCGCAGCTCGAGGCGGCGGTCGGGCGCCTGCGCTTCGGCGTGGTCTACGGCACGGCGCTGCTCGCCGGCTCGCTCGGCGTGATGCTCCAGGCGCCGCACGAGCCGACCGTAGGTGCGTCGGGCGCCATCTTCGGCCTGCTCGGCCTCGCGCTCGCCGCGCAACGTTCGCAGGGCATCAACATCTGGCAGAGCGGTCTCGGCGGGATCCTTCTGATCAACCTCGCGTTCACGTTCGGCATCCCCGGCATCTCGATCGGTGGCCACATCGGTGGCCTCATCGGCGGCTTCCTCTGCGGCCAGATCATCTGGAAGCTCGGACCCAGCATCAAGAACGAGCTGTTGACCACCGTGCTGTGCGGCGCGCTCGGCGTGGTGTGCCTGTTCGGCGGGATCATCGCCGCGCAGGCAGCAGTCGGCTAGCCCGCACCTTCGAACTCGTGCGGGTTAGCCCGCAGCTTCGATCTGCTGCTTCAGGTTGGCGAGGTTCGTGCGCCACACGCGCTTGAGGATCTGACCGCCGACGACGCCGCCGAGCGGCCCACCCATCCAGAGCGGGAACCGCAGTCGCTCCTCCCACGTGAACTTGGTGCGGCCGCCGCGCCGGCGTTGCAGGGTGAAGCGGCCCTCGCCGGTGACGAGGCCGACGTGGCGGACGCCCATCGCCTTGCCCCGCGCCCACGCCGTGATCTCCATGCGGTCGGTCAGCCCGATCGGGCCGATCTTGGTGTCGCAGTCGAACGTGGTGCCGACGCCGTCGTGCCGGCGGCCGGTGAAGCGGATCGCCACCGCGTCCTCCATCCAGTCGACGTGGCGGCTGATGTCCTCGATCGTCGCCCACACCACCTTCGGCGGGGCGTCGATGATCGTGCTCACCCGTAGCCGCGCCATCGGGGCCGAGTCTCGCGTCCAAACCCTCGCTTCGGTGTCACACCCCCTCTGCAGGATGGGGGCATGTTCTGCGACGAGGTCTCCATCGAGCACGCCGACGGCACGACCGAGTGCCTCGACCCCACCTGCCCGCTCGACCACGCCCTCCATGGCTGGCACGCCGACTGCTCGGCGTTGGTGCCGCCGTGCGAGTGCCACCCGGCCGAGCGTGCGCTCCCGCTGGCCGCGTGAGCTAGCTGTGCACCGACCAGCCGGCCACCAGCAGCGCGTCGACGGTCTCGTCGAGGCGGTCGGCCGGCGTCAGCACGCTGCACGTCTCGAACGAGCTGATGGCGAAGATGCTGATGCCCGCCTCAGCGAGGGGGCGCGACACGTTGGCGACGACGCCGCTGGTGCCATGCTCGATGGGCCCGTCGACGATGAGCACCCGGTAGGGCCCGCTCGTCGCCTCGGCCCCGGGCACGGTGTCCAGCTCGCACGCGATCGACAGCTCGGTGTCCGAGCGGCTCACGCTCCACCACGACGCCAACGTGATGCCGTTCAGCGTGTCGTCGGCCAGCGCCGACGGTGCCAACCGGTGCAGCCACACCACGTCCGGCAGCACCCGCAGCGACGGCATCAGTCGGTCGCCGTCAGCTGTTGGGCGGCCGCCTCCGGCGCCACGATGTTGATGAGCACGCCCGTGCCCTGCTCGAACCCGGCGACGCTCGTGAGCCGCGGCACCACGTGCACGTGCCAGTGGAAGTGGTCGTCGCGCTGGTGGTGCGGCGCGGTGTGGAACACCACGTTGTAGGCGACGTCGCCCACCGTGCGCCGCAGGCGCTCGAGCACGGTGCGCAGGGCGTGGCCGACCGCCACCACGTCGGGCGGGCCCGAACGAGCGAGGTGCGGCTCGTGCTCCTTCGGCAGCACCAGCATCTCGAACGGCGCACCGCTCCAGAAGGGGCAGACGACCACGACGCGGTCATCGTCGTAGACGACACGGTGCTTGGCCGACAGCTCGGCCTCGATCGTGGTGCACAGCAGGCAGGAGCCCTCGAAGCGCATGAAGCCCGAGCGCTCCTCGGCGAGCTCGCCCGGGACGAACGGGATGCCGAGGAGCTGCCCGTGCGGGTGGTCGAGCGACGCCCCGGCCTCGCGGCCGTGGTTGACGATGGCCTGCGTGTAGCGCACGTGGGCGTGGCGGGCGTGCTCCTCCATGCGATCGCGGATGGCGGCCATCACCAGGCCCGCCGCGGGATCGTCGAGGTCGGCCCAGCTGGTGTCGTGGCCAGGGGCCAGCACGAGCACCTCGTGGATGCCGCTGGCTGACGCTTGGGTGAACACCGGCCCGAGGTTGCTCACGCTCATCGGCTCGTCGCCGGAGAACGCGGGGAACAGGTTCGGCACCACCCGCACCTGCCACTGACCGTTCGGTCCGTACGTCTCGAGCGCCGGCGGCGTGGACTCCTCGTGGCCGGGGCAGAAGGGGCACGGGCGGGCCGGATCGGCCTCGACGGGCAGCCGCCGTGACGAGAAGTCACCGGGTCGCAACGATCGCTCGATGGCGACGGTGACCCACCGCCCGGTCAACGGGTTGAGCCGCA
>JAWVDZ010000151.1:0-2980 GCA_033856955.1 Gaiellales bacterium | reverse complement strand
TGTACGCGACAAGTCTGCCTCCTTCGACGCCGATCGTACTCCCATGCCGGCGCCGTTTCCACCGCGCGGCGGCCGGCCTACAACCGGAAGCTGGGCAGCAGCCGCTTCTCGGTGTCGCCCTCCAGCTTGGCGGCCACCTCCAGGTGCTTCTCCAGCCCAGAGCCGTGCAGCTTGGATCGCAGCAGGTTGTCGACCTGGTAGAGGCCGGCGGAGTTGTTCATCTCGATCTCGACCAGCACCTTGTCGTCGGCGCCGGCGCCGATCTTGACCTCCTCGATGGCCGCGGCCGACAGCGAGTGGATGGAAACGCGCCCGGTCTCGAAGGGGATCCGCGAGCGGCCCTTGGCCATGTCCAGGGCATCGGCGACGCGCACGATGCCGGCCTCCAGCGACAGCGGCTCGCCGTCAGAGCGGTGGCTGATGATCGTCTGCAGCACCTCGGCCACCACGATCGTTCGCTCCGGCTCCTCGTACAGACCGTCCAGCAGGCCGGGCAGACGGTCGGCGGCCAGGAACAGGCTCATCTCCTCGTGGCCGTTTCGGTGGATCGCCATCCCCAGGCAGTGCGTCAGACAGCCCAGGGCGACGACCACCTCGGCGTCCTCCTGGGTCATGCCGTAGTCGGTCACCATGCCCGGCTGGACGCCGGCCCGCTTCAGCTCGCGCAGCAGCTTCAGCCCGATGTTGGTGACGATCTGGATGTGCACCCACGAGTGGTCGTTGATCTGCATGCGGGCGACGGCGTTGACGTTGGCGGCGTGCCAGAGAGCCTTGATCGACTCGTCGCGATTGATGCGCTCGACCACGTCGCGCAGGATGCGGTTGCCCCGGGAGGGGACGTTGATGCGCATGTCCCGCACCGCCTCGGCGGGCGTCATCCGCGCGCCACGCTCGGCCCGCACGCTGACCGGGGTGCCGGGCGCAGGCTCGGCGCCGGCCGGCATCTCCTCCTGGTCAGGGTGGGCGTCGTCGGCGCTCATGCACCGGCAGCCTACCGCCAGATCTACACACCGAGCGGCATGACGCGCCAGCCGAACGCGAACGCGTCGTGGAACCATCCCGCGCCCGGCGCCATGTAGTCGATCGTCACTCCCGCGCCGTCGCCGTGGCTGTTGATCGTCCAGCCGTTGCCCAGGTAGATGCCGGTGTGGTACACGGTGGACGATGCGGTCAGCACCCCGTGCGGGTCGCTGCTCCAAAACAGGATGTCGCCGGGCTTGAGGTTGCGGTAGGTGATCCGGCTGGCGGCCGGGATGTGGGCCGCCATGTCGTAGGTCGAGCGCCACTGGATCTTGGAGTCGCCGCTCCAGGTGGTGCCGTCCACGGTGTAGCTGTGCTCCTTCATCACCCACCAGACGAAGCCCGAGCAGTCGAATCCACCCGCGGCCGGCAGGCCGAACAGCGACTGTGGCTGATCGGAGGTTCCGCCCCAGACGTAGGGAGCGCCGGCGTACCTGATGGCGAGCCCCAGCACGGCGCGCTTGAGCGGCGGGTACTTGGGCAGCGCGTCGGCGACGTTCAGATGGGTCGCGAGCGACGACTGCCACCACGTCGAGAGGTGGCCGAGCTGGTAGGACTGGGCGGCCAGGTTTGCCCGCCTCAGGGTCGAGGTCGTCCACGTCTCCCAGGAGTCGGCGCCGTAGGGCACGTTCCAGCGGGCGCCCACGTCGCGCACGACCTGCTCAACGCCGAAGCCGAGCGGCAGCGCGGGATGCCAGCCGTCCGCGGTCTTCAGCTGCAGCAGCCGGCGGACGGAGGTCTGGAGGTGCAGCATGTGGACGATGCCGCGGTCGAAGGCAAGCTGCGTGATCGTGTCGCCGGGGCCGGTGCCGGGCAGGATCCAGCCGGCGTCAACCGCCTGCGTGTAGGGGTCGGCCTGCGCCGGCTGGTTGTTGATCAGCTGGTTGGCGGCGGCCAGGACGCGGGCGGCGGCGAGCCGGCTGGCGGCGCGCGACGGGGCGAAGCTGTTGTCGGCGCGGGCGGGGATCCAGCCCTGGTTGACCGACCAACGGATCTGTGCGTTGGCCCAGAACGAGCTGGACACATCGGTGAGGCTCGTCGCCGCGCTCGACTGCGCCGGGAGGGCGCAGGCGAGCACGACGAGAGCCAACAGGACACCACAACGCAGACGACCCATACTGGCGCGTATATCGGAAGAACTGCAAGTTAGCTTGAGTAAGCAGAATGTAAGTAGGGCTTGTCCGGCCCTCAGGCTACGTTCTCGACCCAGTCGTCGTAAAGCGAGAAGTAGCGACCGCGGCGGGCGATCAGCTGCTCGTGGGTGCCGCTCTCGATCACCGTGCCGTGCTCGAGCACCACGATCAGGTCGGCGCGGCGGATGGTGCTGAGACGGTGCGCGACGACCACGGCCGTGCGGCGGTCGAGCAGCGCCTCCAGCGCGTGCTCGATGCGCGCCACGGTGGGGGTGTCCACGCTCGAGGTGGCCTCGTCCAGGATCAGCAGCCGGGGGTTCGCGAGCAGCGCGCGCGCGAACGCGACCAGCTGGCGCTGCCCGATCGAGAGTCGCGAGCCGCGCTCCTCGATCTGCGTCTCGTAGCCCTCCGGCAGCTCGCGGATGAACTCGTCCGCGCCCACCGTGCGGGCCGCTGCGATGACGTCCTCCATCGACGCGTCGGGACGGCCGAAGGCGATGTTGTCGCGCACCGTGCCGGCGAACAGGAAGCCCTCCTGCGGCACGATGCCGAGCTGCGAGCGCAGCGACTCCATCGTCACGTCGCGCAGGTCGTGGCCGTCCATCAGGATGCGGCCGCCGGTGGGGTCGTAGAAGCGGGCCAGCAGCTTGACGATGGTCGACTTGCCGGCGCCGGTGTGGCCGACCAGCGCCACCGTGTGGCCGGCGGCCGCCGTGAACGAGATGCCGTGCAGCACCTCAGCCGTGTCCTCGCGGTAGGAGAAGCGCACGTCCTCGAAGCGCACCTCGCCGTCGATCGGCGGCAGCACGATCGCGTCCTCGGCGTCC
>JAWVDZ010000150.1:0-8779 GCA_033856955.1 Gaiellales bacterium | reverse complement strand
CGGCGCAGGCCGAACATCAGCAGGCCCTTGGGATCCTCGAGCTGCAGCACCATGCGGCCCTTGAGGTAGTTCTTGCAGCGGCGCAGCTCGTCATCGGGCACGCGGTCGCTGGCCATCTTGCCGAACTGGGCAACGATCGTCTCGACGGCCTGGTCGATGCGCTCCGTGTCGACGCCGGCCTGGGAGAACAGGGTGCCGGTGTCGGCGTAGCTCTGGTGGTAGCCGAACACGTAGTAGGCCAGCCCGAGCCGCTCGCGCACCTCGATGAACAGCCGCGACGACATACCGCCGCCGAGCACCGCCGTCAGCACCTGCATCGCGTAGCGGTCGGGGCTGTCGGTCTGGATGCCGCGTACACCAAGCCGCAGGTGAGCCTGGTCGGAATCGCGCGTCTCAAGCAGCACGCGGGGCTCGATCTGGACGAATTCGGCCGGCGCCATGTCGCCGCTCGCGCGATCCTCGATGTGGCCGAACTTCTCCTCCACCTCGGACAGGAAGTCGCCGTTCACGGCGCCGGCGGCGCCGACCACCATCCGCCGCGGCGTGTACCAGCCGTCGAGGTAGTCGAGGAACGTCTGGCGGCCGGCCGCCCGGATCGTCTCCTTGGTGCCGATGATGTCCCAGCCCAGCGGCTGGTCGCCGAACAGCAGCGTCTCGTAGACGGAGTCGACGTGGTCACGCGGCGTGTCGACGTACATGTTCAGCTCCTCGATGATCACGCCCTTCTCGCGCTCGATCTCCTCGGGGTCGAACTTGGACGCCAGCAGCTGGTCGGCCAGCACGTCGAGCGCCAGCGAGCGGTGCTCGGCGGCGCACTTGATGTAGTAGCCGGTGTACTCCTTGCCGGTGAAGGCGTTGAACTCTCCGCCGATGCCGTCAACCTCGGCCGAGATGTCCTTGGCCGTGGGCCGCTTCTCGGTGCCCTTGAAGAACATGTGCTCGGCGAAGTGGGCGATGCCGTTTGTCTGCTTTGTCTCGTAGCGGCTGCCCGCTGCGAGCATCACCATCACCGCCACCGACTTGGCGCCGGTCATGGGATGGGTGACGACCCGAAGGCCATTTGGGAGACTCGTCTTTGTGAACATGGCGAGCATGGTAGTCGCCGGAACGCCGAAGGGGGTGGGGGCCTTGTCGGCTCCCACCCCCGGGTGCTCGCTGATCGGTCAGCCGTTGGCGCGGCAGCTCTGGAAGAGCATGGCCGGCCTGCCGGCCGCGGCATCGGCGTACATCTTCTTCACGAACTGGATGCCGCCGTCGTTGGCGAAGATCTCGTACGGGCCCTTGATGTTGCTCGGAGGGGCCACGTTCTCGGAAGATCCATCCGGTGCGACCAGCGTGTGCTTCGCATTGATGTCGGCCAGCGCCGCCTGCGCGCTCGCCTGGGCGGCGGTGTCGCCGGAGCGGATCGCCTTTCCCCAGTAGCACTCCCAGCGCACCCTTGAGATGGCGACCGCCTCGCCGCCCGGCTGGCTCATGCCGGTGATCGTGTTCGGCGCCAGCGTCCGGTGCGGCCACGACTGGCCCGGCGGCAGGGTCAGCTCGCGAGTGGCCGCCCGGTAGAGCGACTCCCACTGCTGTGGCTTGTTGATGATCGCGGTCTCGTCGTGCCAGCCAAGGAAGTCGGTTCCCAGCGCGGTGGCCGCGGTCAGCGCAGCGATGGCCAGGGCGACCAGCACGATCGTCAGCTTGCGCCGCGCCGGCCGGCTCAGGCGGGTCGGCTTGGTGACGGCCGGGTCGCCCGGGCCGGCAACGATGCCTGCGAACACGGCGCTGCGGTCGCGAACCGGGCTCGGTGCGGCCGGTGCCGCGTTTCGGAGACGTTCCATGTGGTTCATGCGGACTCCATTTCAACGATCCGGGAGTGGTCGCCGGCGCTCTCGCGCTGATCCATGAGCCGCTGGAAGCGGCGTCGTGCGCGAAGCAGGCGGACACGAAAAGCGACACCGCTGATGCCGAGCGCCTCGGCGCCCTGGGCCGGCGTCAGGTCGTCCCACGCGACCAGCAGCAGCACCTCGCGCCCGCCGGGACTGAGCCGGCGCAGGGCGGAGGTGACCAAGGGGTCGGTCGTCTCCACGGCGGGCGGGTGCCGGGGGTCTGCGGTGGCCTCGTCGAGCTGGGAGTGGGGTCGGTTTCGGCGCCACTCGGTCATCAGCAGGTTTCGGGCGGTCACGAACAGCCATGGCCGCGGGTCGTCGGCCGGTACTGTCGAGAGCCGCCGCCAGGCGATCGCCATTGTCTCGGCGGCGATCCCCTCGGGGTCGCTGCTGCCGCGCCGCGCGGCGTACGAGACGAGCGGGTCGAAGTGGGCGAATACCTTGCCGAAGCGGGCTTCGGCGTCGTCAGGAGGTGGTGCGTGTGGGTTCATGCCTCGACATGTCGGATCGGGACGTCTGCGTTACATCATCGTTCCGACGCTCAGTTCGCGCACGCGCTCATGCCAAGGTCGCGCGCCAGCCGGTTCGCCCGATCGGACTCTCGCTGCGTCTCGGCCGATAGGCGGACCCACTGCGCGCGATCGCCCTGCCGTGCCGCGAGCTGCATCTTTTCGATCGTCGCCAGCGCACTGCTCTGAGCGCGCCGCCAAGCGGCCACGCGCTGTTCGTCACCGGCCGGCGCGGGGATCGCATCCAGATCGCGTGCGGTCATCCGAAACAGAGGCGTCAGCGTGGTGATCCAGGCATCGAACCCGGCCAGGGTGCTCGGTACCGCAACCGTCTTGTACGCGGCGGCGCCGTTGGCGCAGATGCCGTCGGCCAGCTGGACGTAGCGCTGCCGGGTGATCGGATGCTCGGACAGGTCGATGTCGATCGAGCAGTCGCGCATGCCGAGGTCGGCCGCCATCGAGTTAACCTGGGCTACGGCCAGAACGAGCTTGCCGGTGGCGTCATCCGATGCGGGTGGCCGGGCGGCGACGATCAGTGGCCGCTGCCGTTCGCCGGCATCCAGCCAGGCCCGATACGCGGCGGCATCCTGCGGCGATGGCCGCAGCGCGTGCAGGTCGCTGATCAGCTGATCGAACTGACCCAGGTAGGTGTCCCAGAGTGCGGCGGCCTGCTCGTTCGACGTGATGTCACGAAACTCGACCGTCGTGGTGTGCGAGTAGGCGCCGCAGATCCGGTCGGCCGTGGCGATCAACTGGTGGTGGGGTAGTACCGGCGACGGTGTGGAGGACGAGGCGCCCGATCCGCCGCATCCCGAGACCACCGCGGCCGCGACGACGGCCGCCAAGAGTGCGATATGTGAGGTGAGCTTCATGCCCCTATCCCACCATGCTGCGAGGTTTCCGGCATCGAGGGAATCCCTCGACGTACGATTCACGACAAAGGGAGACGAATGGAAGCCGGCAGCGCGAACACGGTCACTTCAGAGACGATCGACGTACCGACGGCCGAGGGGGTCGCGGATGCCTTCGTCAGCCGCCCGGCCGGTGGCGGCAATCATCCCGGCGTGGTGCTCTACATGGACGCGTTCGGGATCCGGGCGGCGCTCAAAGCTCACGCCGAACGCCTTGCCGCCCACGGCTACTGCGTGCTCGTGCCGAACGCCTTCTACCGCGGCGGCCGCTCACCGGTGGTCGAGAACATCGAGCAGCTCGTGGGGGCGACCGATAGGGGCTCGCTGTTCGAGACGCTGGGTCCCAAGATCGGGGCGCTCACGCCGGAGGCTGCGAACGCCGACTCCGAGGCCTGGATAGCCCACCTGCGTGGCCGGGGGGACGTGCATGACGGGCCCATCGGCACGGTCGGGTACTGCCTGGGCGGCCGTCTCAGCCTGCGCATGGCGGGGCAGTTCCCGGGCGACGTCGGCGCCGCGGCCAGCTTCCACGGCGGCAACCTCGCCACCGAAGACGACGACAGCCCGCACCTGTCAGCCGTTCGTGCGTCCGCCGAGCTCTACATCGGCCACGCCGACAACGACCGGTCGATGGATCCGGAGCAGATGGGGCGTCTGACCCGGTCGCTCGCGGACGCGCACGTCAGGCATACCGCCGAGCTGTACGTGGGCGCGCAGCACGGCTGGACGCAGACCGACACGCCCGCCTACGACGAGCCGTCCGCCGAGCGCCACTGGATGCGCCTGCTGGAGCTGTTCGGGCGCGTGCTTGGAGGGCGACGAGCAACCTGAGCGTGCGGCCACCGCGTGCAAAACACGTGGACACGCCTCAACGCGCCCCAAAAGCGGGCGGGAAGGTGATAGCGTCGGGGTAACGCCCGGGCCCCTTCTCTCACCTCGAGCTCCAAGGGGGCATAAAGAAATGGTCAAGCGAGCACTCATACTCGCGGTGGCGCTGCTTGCGCTAAGTTCGACCGTGGCTCTGGCCGCGAGCCCGCACTTCAAGCACGGCGGTTCACCCGTGTGCACCATCTCTGGCGCGGGCACAAACTCGACGTCCACAACGTGCACCGGCAGCATCACCGGCCTCGGTGGTGGCGACGTGACGCTGAGCACGACCGTCAGCGGCTCCGCTGTCTATCAGTGCCAGAACGGAGGTGGCAACCTCGCTCCCGGCCAGAACCGTGTCCTCGTCGGTCCGTCCACCACGCCGACCGTCATCCCGGGGAACGAAGTCAAGAACGGAAACCTCACATTCACCACCAACCCAGCCGCGCTGAGTGCACCGAGTACCGTCTCGGGTAGCGCCGCCGGGTGTCCCAACTCGAACTGGACCGGGGTGAACCCGGCATTGACGGTGACCGGCATCACGCTGACCATCGCACAGGGTGGCCAGACGCTCTTCACCTGCACCGCCTCAAATCAAAATGGTCTGAGCGGCACCGTTCCATTTAGCTGCTAGCCATCAGCCGTCCGAGGGAGGGAGCCCGTTGCTACCGGGTTCCCTCCCTCGCGTACCACCCGTCCTCCGCAGCCAGCACGACGGACGCCGCAGCCTGCCGGCGTGGGATGTCCCAGTAGATCGACAGTAGGCGCTCCGTCTCGGCCGCCGACTGGAGGCGGAACCCGTTTCGCTGATAGAAGGCGATCGCCCAGTGAGCGCCCGCCCAGGTGCCGACAAGAAGCGGGCGCTCGCCGGCCTGGGTTCGCAACCCGGCGAGCAGCGCCGCGCCGATCCCGCGCCGCTGGTGGGAGGATCGCACGTACGCGTGCCGGATCAGCGTGACGTCGGAGACGTGCTGGATGCCCATCACTCCGACCAGCTCGTCGCCCTCCCAGAACCCTGAGAAGGTCACACCGGCGGCGATCTCGGAGTCGAGCTCCTCCCGGGACATGTACGGCTCATGGGAGAAGTCGAGCGGAATCACCCCGAGGTAGGACGTCGCTGCGTCATTCACGATTTCCAGGATCGCCTCGGTGTCGGCTTCGGAGCAGGGTCCCAGCATGCGGGCACCGTACCCCTCGCGGCCAGTGTTAGGGTGGCGGCATGAAGCCGGTCAACGTGCGGGACTACGAGCGCTTGGCCGACCAGAAGCTCGACGCGAACGCGCACGCGTATCTGATGGGTGGCGCGGACGACGAGGTGACGCTCCGCGACAATCTGGCTGCCTTTGAGCGCCGCAAGCTTCGGCCGCGCGTGCTGGTCGACGTCGGCAACGTCTCGACGGCGACCACGGTGCTCGGCACGGAGATCGCGCTGCCGGTGCTGATCGCTCCGGTTGCGATCCAGCGCCTTGCACATCCCGACGGCGAGCAGGCTGTCGCGCGTGCGGCCGGGGCGGCCGGCACGATCATGTGCCTGTCGTCGGTCGCGACCTGCGCTCCGCGCGACCTGCCGAGCGGCAAGCGTTGGTTCCAGGTCTACATCTGGCGGGATCGCGCGAAGACCGAGGCGGCGATCGAGGAGGCGATCGAGAGCGGTTTCGCCGCGCTTGTGCTGACCGTCGATGTGCCGTACCTCGGGCGGCGAGAGCGCGACGTACGGGTCGACTTCAAGGTTCCGGGGCACCTGACGGTGCAGGGCGACATGTTCGGCGAGGCCTTCGATGCGACCGTGAGCTGGAGGGATCTCGAGTGGCTGGCGGCCTACGGGTTGCCGGTCGTGCTGAAGGGAATCCTGACCGCAGAGGACGCTGTGCTGGCCTGCGAACACGGTGCCGCCGCGGTCGTCGTTTCGAACCATGGCGGCCGCCAGCTCGACGGCGTCCCGGCGTCGCTCGATGCCTTGGAGGAAGTCGTCGAGGCCGTCGGAGATCGCGCCGAGGTGCTCCTGGACGGCGGCGTGCGGCGCGGCACGGACGTGCTCAAGTCACTCGCCCTCGGCGCGCGCGCCGTTCTGATCGGTCGCCCGATGCTGTGGGGCCTTGCCGCCGCGGGGGAGGAGGGGGTGACCGACGTGCTGCGCATGTTCCAAGAGGAGATCGAGCTCGGATTGGCCCTGCTTGGCTGCACGTCGCCTGCCGAGGTCGGTCGCGCGCACGTGCAATCACAGTCGCGAGGCGAGTAGCTCCGAGAGGCGCTCGGCGATCATGATCGTTGGGATGTGCGTGAAGCCCGAAGGCACGTCGGGCATGATCGACGCGTCGGCGACGATGAGTCCGTCCGTGCCATGGACCCGCCCGGTGGCATCGACCACCGCTCCGTCGTCCGCTCGTGGGCCCATCCCACACGTCCCGACCACATGGGGTATCGAGTAGCTCTGGTCACTGATGAGTTCCCGCAACTCTGCGTCTCCGTCGGGCGCGGCCGACGGTGGGCCGGCGCAGAGGCGTCGGATCTCCGGCCGCTCTGCCAGCGCATGGGCTCGGAGATACCCCTCGACGAGGCGCTCGACGTCGTACGGATCGCCCAGACTGGGAAGGGTTATCGCCGGCGGCTCCGCGGGGTCGGCGGAGCGAAGCCGGACGGAGCCTCTCGAGCGGGGCTTCAGGAGTACGACGTCGATGTCAAAGCTCGCCGGCTCTCCTGCCGGATCGGACATCCAGAGCATCATGTCCGGCGGCTCGTTGGCCGGCTGCGCCGAGCTGTGGAACGTGGCGATCAGGTGAAGGGTCGGATCAATCCGCGCCTTGCCCTGGTAATCGCATTCGACGTACACCGCGGGGTGGTCGGCCAGGTTCGCACCCACCCCCGGCAGCTCGAGCCGAGAGGGCACGCCGATGTCGCGCAGGTGCCCGGCCGGTCCGATACCGGATCGCATCAGGATCGCCGGGCTGCCGAATGCTCCGGCGCACAACACGACGTGGCCGGCTTCGATCACCGTTCCATCCACCAGGCGCACGCCGGTGGCTCGCGTTCCATCGAGGACGACGTCGGCGATCTCGGAGCCGGCCCGGATGGTCAGGTTGGCCGGTGTCGACCCCATGGGAAGGTAGGCGTCTGCGGTGGTCACCCGGATGCCATCGAGCGAGTTCATCGGCATCCGGCCGGCGCCCACGGCGCCCGGCCGGTTGTGGTCATCGACGATCGGAAACCCTGTCGCCGCCAGGGCGTCGAGCGCGGCGGCCGCCTCGTCGGTGTAGTCGAGGTCGAGGTAGCGCGTGGACGGCATCGGCCCGCGATCGCCGTGCCAGGGTCGATCGCCGAAGTCGGAGTCCGATTCCAGCCGCCTGAAGTACGGCAGTAGTTCGTCGAAGCCCCAGCCCTCGTTTCCCAGCGCCGCCCAATGATCGTAGTCCGCAGGGGAGCCCCGTGGCGTGAACCGTGTCACCCAGGATGTCCCGCCGAGGAGCTTGGCCCTCCGCACGTTCTGGACGTTTCCCCGCGCATCGGGCTCCGACGTATAGCCCCAGTCGAACTGGCGTGTGATGTCCCAGCCGTTGCGCATCTCGTCGGGGAGGTCGGCGCGTCGATCGGGGCCGGCTTCGAGCAGCAGCACCGAACGCGAGCTGGACTCTGCCAGCCGCGCCGCGAACACGCATCCGGCGGATCCGCCGCCGACCACGACGACATCGAACACCGTCTCGGGGGTCATGGCTGCGACGTTACCAGGGTCGTGTGAGGGTGCAAGCGACCCGTCGTCGCGGATCGAGAACGCCTCGAGGACCTTGCGGAGATCAAGCTCGGCGGTGGACGCTTCCGGTAACGCCTGAGACCGACGACGCAGCCCCAGGACGAGCCAGAGCCCGTTGTCCTCAGCGACCTCGATGTTGGCCGCGGGCGACATGCCGGCGATCGAGAGGATCGGCGTTGTTCTGGTAGGTTCCCGCGATGCCTGGGCTTCGCGAACTCCAGCTGCGCCACCGCGGCCCGGTGCTGGACGAGCTGGATCCGGGCTATGACACAGCCCGCATCTCGTTCAACGCGTTGCTCGACCGACGGCCGGCGGTGATAGCACGCGCTGCCTGTGTCGATGACGTGGTGGCCGCGCTCGCATTCGCGCGGGAGGCTGACCTGGCGGTGGCCATCCGTGGCGGTGGCCACAGCGTCGCCGGGCACTCGATGTGCGATGGAGGGATGGTGGTCGATCTCCGGCTGCTGCACGACGTGTCGGTCGACGTCGAGCGGCGACGCGCGGTGGTCGGCGGCGGGGCGATGTGGCGCGATGTCGATGCGCCGCTGGTGGCTCGGGGCTTGACGATGCCTGGAGGCACGTTCGACACAACCGGGGTGGCTGGTCTGACGCTGGGAGGCGGGCTCGGCCACCTGATGGGGGTGCAGGGGCTGACGCTCGACCATCTCGTGTCGGCAGAGGTGGTGCTCGCGCACGGTGACGTCGTGGTGGTCTCGAGCACCGCCGAGCCCGACCTGTTCTGGGCGCTTCGCGGCGGCGGCGGCAACTTCGGTGTCGTCACGTCATTCGAGTTCGCGCTCGAGCCGCTGCCGCCGGTTTTCGGCGGCATCATCACCTACCCGCCGCCCGAGTTCGCGGCAGGCATCCGGCTTT
>JAWVDZ010000149.1:0-7423 GCA_033856955.1 Gaiellales bacterium | reverse complement strand
GATCCTGCTCGAGAAGATCCGCTACCTGTCCGGTGCCGTCTCGACGGTGGTGTTCGCGGGCAGCCTGCCGCGCAAGGTGGACAGCGCGTTCTACGCCGACGTGATCCGCGACATGAACCGGCGCAAGGTGCGCACGGTGATCGACGCCGAGGGCGAGCCGCTGCGGCTGGCGCTGGCCGCCGAGCCGACGCTCGTCTCGCCCAACCAGCGCGAGGCCGAGGCGCTGGTCGGAAACGAGTTCCAGACCGACGAGGACTTCCAGCACGGACTCGAGGCGATCGCCTCGATGGGTGCGACCAACGTGCTGGTCACGCTCAAGACCGGCTGCTACGCGCTGCTGGTCGAGGGCAAGGGCCGGCGGCGGATGTATCGCGCCTGGATCCCGCGTGTGGAGGCCGTCTCGGCGGTCGGGTCGGGCGACGCGCTGCTGGCCGGCTTCGTCTCCGCCCAGCAGGCCGGCCGAAGCGCAGAGGAGTGCCTGCGCCTGGCGCTGGCATGCGGTGCGGCCAACACCCAGACGGTGGGCGCGGGCGTGTTCGAGCCGCGCGACGTGCCGCGTTATTCGGCCATGGTCGAGGTGCAGGAGATCCAGCCTCGCGCCGCCCGCGCCAGTTGATCTCCCATCGGACGGCCGCATCCGTCGCCGTTGATAGACTGCGTTGAACCTTGAACGTTCGACAGCTCACCGCACGATCCTGCGCGCGGCCCTCTGGGGGCCTTGTGCGTTTAAAGGGGGGTTTTCCTGTTGGAGATTGAGATTGGGCGCGGCAAGAAGGCGCGCCGCGCGTACGGGTTCGACGACATCGCGATCGTCCCCAGCCGGCGCACGCGCGATGCCGAGGACGTGGACATCGCCTGGCGGCTGGGTCCTCACCTGCTGGAGCTGCCGCTGCTCGCGTCGGCCATGGACGGCGTCGTCTCACCGCAGACGGCGATCGCCCTCGGCCGGCTGGGCGGTCTCGCCGTGCTCAACCTGGAGGGTATCTGGACGCGCTATGAGGATGCCGACTCGGAGCTGGAGCGGATCGCGACCTATGACAAGGCGCAGGCCACCCGCGAGATGCAGCAGATCTACGCCGAGCCGGTCAAGCCCGAGCTGATCGCACAGCGGATCCGTGAGATCAAGGAGGGCGGCGTCCTGGCCGCCGCCTCGCTGACCCCGCAGCGCGTGCGCGAGTACTGGCAGATCGCGCTCGACGCCGGCCTCGACGTGCTGGTGATCCAGGGCACGGTGGTCTCGGCCGAGCACGTCTCGACGGTGGTCGAGCCGCTGAACCTGAAGGAGTTCATCGCCTCGATCCCGGTTCCCGTGATCGTCGGCGGCTGCGCCTCCTACCAGGCGGCGCTGCACCTGATGCGCACCGGCGCGGCCGGCATCCTGGTCGGCGTCGGCCCCGGCGCCGCCTGCACCACCCGCGGCGTGCTGGGCGTGGGCGTCCCGCAGGCGACGGCGATCGCCGACGCTGCGGCGGCGCGCGTGCAGCACCTGCTCGAGACCGGGCAGTACGTGAACGTGATCGCCGACGGCGGCATGCGCACCGGCGGCGACATCTCCAAGGCGATCGCCTGCGGCGCCGATGCGGTCATGATCGGCTCTCCGCTGGCGCGTGCCAGCGAGGCGCCGGGCCGCGGCTATCACTGGGGCATGGCCACCTTCCACGCCAGCTTGCCGCGCGGCGCCCGCGTCAAGACCGACCAGGTGGGCACGCTGGAGGAGATCGTCACCGGCCCGGCCAACGAGAACGACGGCACGCTCAACCTGATGGGCGCGCTTCGCACCTCGATGGCGACCACCGGATACGACACCATCCAGGCCTTCCAGAAGGCCGAGATCATGTTCGCCCCGGCCCTCCAGACCGAGGGCAAGAAGCTGCAGCGGGAGCAGGCGATCGGGATGAGCCGTTGAGCGCAAGCGATCCACGCGCCGGAGACGCGATCGCCGGCGTGGCCGGCTCACCCGTCGCGCACCGCCCGGTGCTGGTGATCGACTTCGGCGCCCAGTACGCGCAGCTGATCGCACGGCGCGTCCGCGAGAGCCGCGTCTATTCCGAGATCGTGCCCCACGACATGCCGGTGGCCGAGATCGCCGCCCGCGACCCGATCGGCATCATCCTCTCCGGCGGCCCGGCCTCGATCTACGAGCCGGGCGCTCCCGCGGTCGATCCTGGCCTGTTCGAGCTCGGCGTGCCCGTGCTCGGCATCTGCTACGGCATGCAGGCGATGGCCAGCGCGCTGGGCGGTGAGGTGGCGAACACGGGGCTGGGCGAGTTCGGCAAGACGAACGTCAGCCTGACCGAGGGCAGCCTGCTGTTCGGCGAGCTGCCGGCCGACCAGTCGTGCTGGATGAGCCACCGCGACAGCGTCGTGCGCGCGCCGGACGGCTTCACGGTCACCGCGTCCACCGAGATCACGCCGATCGCCGGGATGGAGAGCCGCGAGCGCGGCTTCTACGCCGTCCAGTTCCATCCCGAGGTGCTGCACACCCCGCGCGGCACCGAGATGCTGGGCCAGTTCGTGCTCGAGGCCTGTCAGGCGCCGCCGACCTGGACGGCGCTTCAGTTCATCGAGGAGCAGGTCGAGCGGATCCGCGAGCAGGTCGGCGACGAGCAGGTGATCTGCGCGCTGTCCGGCGGCGTCGACTCGGCTGTGGCAGCGCTGCTGGTGCACAAGGCGGTCGGCGATCAGCTGACCTGCGTGTTCGTCGATCACGGACTGCTGCGCAAGGACGAGGCCCGAAACGTGGTGGAGGCGTTCGAGGACCACTTCCACGTGCCGCTGGTGCACGTCGACGCCGCCGACCGCTTCCTCAGCCGGCTGGAGGGCGTCACCGACCCGGAGACCAAGCGCCGGATCATCGGCGAGGAGTTCATCCGCCTGTTCGAGGACGAGGCCGCCAAGCTGGGCGAGGTGAACCACCTGGTTCAGGGCACGCTGTACTCGGACGTGATCGAGTCGGGAAGCCGCACGGCCGCCAAGATCAAGTCGCATCACAACGTCGGTGGGCTGCCGGAGGACATCGAGTTCGACCTGGTCGAGCCGCTGCGTCTGATCTTCAAGGACGAGGTGCGCCGCGTCGGCGAGGAGCTGGGCCTGCCGGAGCGGATGGTGTGGCGGCAGCCCTTCCCGGGGCCGGGGCTCGCGATCCGGATCATCGGCGAGGTGACCTCGGAGCGGCTGGACATCCTGCGCGAGGCGGACGCGGTGCTGCTGGAGGAGGTGCGCAAGGCGGGGCTGTATCACGAGCTGTGGCAGACGTTCGCGATCCTGCCGGCGATCCGCAGCGTCGGCGTACAGGGGGACTCCCGCACCTACGCCTATCCGATCATCATCCGCGCCGTCAGCTCGGAGGACGCGATGACGGCCGACTGGGCGCGGCTGCCCTACGACCTGCTCGAGCGCATCTCGAGCCGGATCATCAACGAGATCCCCGGTGTGAACCGGGTGGCGCTGGACATCTCCAGCAAGCCGCCCAGCACCATCGAGTGGGAGTAGGCGCAGGGTACTTCGGTGCCTCACTTGCGGCCCGTGATGGGGTCAGACCCCGGTCGCACTCGCCAAGCTCAACGAAGGTCGCGTCCCACAACCGTGCCGGGCACGGAAGTTCTGGGGTCTGACCCCGAACGGGGTCTCACCCCTTCCCGAGTCGCAGCGAGGTTGCGTCCCACAACCCGTGCCTGGCAACGCGAAGCGGTGCCTGGCACGATCGAGCCGCGACCGGGCGGTCGTTGACGCAGGCTGCCGTTCGGTGGTGCCAGGCACCGGCCTTGCGACCGTTGCCTGGCACCGGTGAGCGCTACCTACACGGCGTCCACGGGGTGTCGAACAGGTTCAGATCCTTCAGGATCGCGTTGAAGTTCCAGCCGTTGGACTTGGTGCAGTTGAGGTTGTTCGCCTTGTACTCGACCTCGAACACCGCCTTGCCGGAGGCCGACCAGCCCGGCAGGCCCGGCGGCGGATAGTCGCACTCCTTGTACTGCATGCACTGCTCGTTGATGGCGTAGTCGAAGTACGGCTTCAGATCGGTCAGCTGTCCAAGGTCGTTCTTGAGCGCCGCCGAAAGGCCGTTCTGGTGGGCAACGTTGGCCAGGTAGCTGTTGTAGTTGAACTGGTCGGCCGCTGTCAGCGGGAAGCCCGTGCGATTGGCGTAGCCGTCGACGTTGTCGAACTCGATGCCGTCGAATCCGGTCTGTTTGCACTTCTGGATACGCGCCGACATGATCGGCCCGAGCGCCGAGATCTGCCGGATGTCGAGCCACTTCTCGCCCGGCCAGCCGTTCTTGGCACCGAGAACCGAGGCGGGGAACTGCCCGGCATCCACCCGCCAGTCCTCCCATGTGCCGGCGCTGATGTAGCAAATGGCACGGCCGCCGCGCGCGTGTACGGCGTTCACGCCGTCGGTGTTCAGCGTGGTGTTGTTGCCCGACACGGACTGATCGACGTACAGGTCGAAGTCCCAGACCTGAGGGCTGACCGCGGCCCCGCCACCCTGAGGCGGTGCCGAGATGACCGTGTTGATGCCCCCGGTGGAGGCGTATGCCGCGACGCCCTGCAGCTGATACTGCCAGCGGCTCTGCAGCGCGGGCAACCAGCATCCCGTGCAGCTGACAGGGGCGAGCGGCGCCGCCGCGGCGCCGGAGGGGTGGGCGGACGCTGGTGACGCGAACGCGAGGCCGGCGATGGCACCCGCCGCCACCAATGATCGAATCCTGAGCATGCTTCGACTCCTTCACGCAGTGGGTACGAGAACTGCGTGTCTGCGCGTGCTGTTCCTCACTCTCCGCCGGCCGCCGACACCTGCGAACGGGGAGTGGCGTGCACCCGGGCGGGCGCAGCCAGCACGAGTTCGACCCGACCTCCCTTCTGTCCGTTTACAGAGGTTTCCGGGCTGATTCAATCACATTCGCGCACCGGATGCGGGCCGCCTGATCAGAGGATGTTGACGCGGCGAATCGGCGAGATCGCCGACATCCACGGCTTCGAGGTGCCCCCGGCATAGCGCCAGCGTAGGAACACCGGACCCGGCGAGCTGACCGTGATGCGCACCGCGTACGTGCCGTTCTTGAGCACGGCCACGAGCTTCAACGACCGCCAGATCGCAGCACTGGAGCGCCGGTACTGCAGCTGCAGCCTGACGCCGTGCATGTTCGGCGTCGACGTGCCGTGGAAGGTGAAGGCCGTACCGCGGTGCACGTTGCTTGCGCTCACAGCCGAGCCGAGGTGGGGGATGACGTGGATCGCCGGCCCGGCAGCCTTGTCGGGCGCCTGGGTGTCGGAGCCGGGGAAGTTGACCGACCAGCTGAGGTTGCGACGAAGCGCCTTCGAGAGCTTCACCGACCAGTTCCCGCCGACGTCGGTGCGGGCGGTGTAGACGTAGAGGAAGCCGCCCATCTTCAGCTCGAGGTAGACGCGCCGGTCGGGGATGCCGTTGAGACCCGAATCGGTGAGCGTTCCGCTGAAGGTCACCGCGTTGCCGTAGACGATGGTCTTGGGTGCGGCCGGCGCGGTGATGCTGATCTGCGAGGCGTCCTGGGTGACCGCGCCGGGGGTGTAGCCCGTTAGCGCCGTCGCCAGGGCCATGGCGTCTGGCGACCCGAGGCCTGTGGCGAGGTCGTATCCGGCGTGGGCAAAGTAGTTGCCGGACGCGCTGTAGATGTTGTTGTTGCCCGTGGTGACGTCGGCGAAGCTCCCCGCGTTGGCATACAGGAACGGATTGGCGAAGCCCATCCGCGCGTGGGTTCCCGGCTGGGCGCGCGAGTAGGAGTTGGCGTCGGCGGTGATCGCCGCCATCAGCGGGGCGGCTCCGCTGGTGCCGCCGACGGTGAACCAGGGATCGGGGCCGCAGTAGCTGCTCGCCACCGAGCAGTAGATGATGTACCCCGTGTTCGGGTTCGCGTCCAGCGCCACGTCCGGCGTCTGGCGGCAGGTTCCGCCGAAGTTGCCGCACTTCGTGCCGGTGTCGAAGCTGCCGGTCGGATTGCCGCTCTGGTAGGCGGGCTGCGGCCAGAGCTGCGAAACGCCGCCTCCTCCGCCGCCGCGGTGGAGCTTCGTGCGGTTGACCCAGGTCGTGCTGGTGCCGCCGGTGTTCTGCAGCGTGGTGCCGCCGACGGCGGTCGCGAACGGCTGCGAGGACGGATCGTCCGTGTAGAGCGCCTTCACCGCACCGCGGCTGGCGGCGGCGCAGTCGCTCGACCCGCTGTCGCCGGTGGCCGCGAAGAACGAGATGCCGGCAGCCGCAACCAACTCCAGCTGCGTGGACTCGGCCTCCAGGAACGAGGGCGGCAGGAACGGCTCGCACAGACCCCAGCTGTCGCTGATGACGGTGACGCTGTCCGACCGCATCTGGTCGAGCATGGGCAGGATCTGCGACACGTTGTTGTTGGCTTGATACACCCGCACCGCGTCCACGCCGGGCGCGTTTGAGATCACCACCTCGATGTCGAGCTCCGCCTCGATCGCGGCGTACAGCGAGCCGGGCCCACCGTTGATGTTGACCGGCGTGACCGTGTTGAACAAGCCATAGCAGTTCTTGTACGTCGTGATGTCGCCGGGCCGGTAGTTCGTGAACTCGACCAGGCCGACCTTCTCGCCGCTGCCGTCGCCGCCGGCGGCGAGCAGGTTGTCGTGGTTGTAAGCCTGCGCGAACTCGTACGGCTGATAGCCGGGCCCGGCGCTGACGGCGCCGCCACAGTTGGGCGTCACGACGTGCGGCGCCGCGCTCACGATCACGTGCCGCTCGAGCCGAAGCGCAGTGTCGAGCCCGGAGACGTCCTCGACCAGCGGCGCCAACCCGGCGGGCAGCTTCACGGCGCCGTCGGGCGCGCGGAAGTCTCGGCCGCTGGAAGAACGATATGTCGAGAGGCCGACGCCGAATGCCCGCTTGGCCGCGCCGGCGTCACCGGAGAAGCTGAGGCTGAGCAGCCCGGACGAGGTCAGCCGGAAGCCGCGCGACTGCATGTAGCGCGTGATCGCGACCACGTTGCCGGGCGAGGGAGCGAACGTCTGGCGCAGCTTCGCTTCCGACATCCGCTTGCCGGACGCGGCCGCGTGCGTCAGCAGGCCGCGGTTTCGCGGCTGCAGCGAGAGAACGATGCTCACCGGCGTCGAGTCGGCGGTCGCGGCGAGCCGCGTCGACTGGCGTACCAGCGGCAGCTGCGTGCCCGGAACCGTGCGCATCGAGACCGACGTCGCGGCGTTGCCAGCCGAGGCGGTCGCAAGCAGGCCGAACGCGGCCAGCGCGAGGAGGGCTCGCATGGAGAAAAGGCGCATCCGGCTCATTCTCGGCGCTAACCGTCCGGATTGCCAGTGTTTTGCAAAATGTTCACCAAGCGGGCTAGTCCGGTTGTCACAGCAGACGACGCGGACAACCGCGCGACTGATGGCTAACCCCAGGCGCTGGGCGACAGCCGGAAGGTGTACACGGCCG
>JAWVDZ010000148.1:0-3873 GCA_033856955.1 Gaiellales bacterium | reverse complement strand
GGGGACGCGCCCTCACGCTGTCCAGGTCGAATCCGAGGCCGTCGTCTGCGACGACGCAGTGCAGCACTCCGTCCCGCTCCTCCACCCGCACTTCGACCGCCCGAGCGCTCGAGTGCCGGCGGGCGTTCAAGACGGCCTCCCGCACCGCCCGGTAGACCAGCTCCTCGATCGGGCGGGGATACCGCCGGTCGGTGATCTCGACCGCGAGCGTCCACCCCGCGTCCGCGGCCGTCTGCGCGCAGAGCGTCTGAATCGCCGCCCTCAAGCCGCCGTGGTCGAGCTCGGCTGGGCGGAGCGCAAACAGCAGGTGCCGTGCTCGTTCGAGCGCGGACGCCAGCGATGCCCTGGCCTGCTCGCGGGTGGTGTCGAGGTTGTCTGGGGTGATCCGATCGAGGTTCAGGAGCGCGGCCGTAATGACCTGGATCGTGTCGTCATGCAACGCCTCGGCCAGCCGCGCCCGCTCCGCCGACTCAGCGGCGAGAATCGCCTCCTGAAGACGCAGTCGCTCGAGCTCGACCGCCCGCAGCTCCCTCTCCGCCGCTCGTCTGGCCGTGACGTCCTCGCCGAGCGAGGCAACGACGGTCCGGTCGGGGCGCTCCTCGAGCAGGGTGTTCGTCCACGCCACGACACGCTGCTCGGAGCCGCTGTAGATCACTCCTTCATATGTCGGCCTCATGCGACCAGCGCGGAGATCCTGGATGAACTCCAGGTCCGCATCCGACTTGCCGAAGACCTCCGACCAACGCCGACCCTCGATGTCCGCCGGCTCCTTGTCGATCAGGGCCGCCAGTGCGGAGTTGCAGTAGATCAGCGTGTCCTGATCATCCGTTATCGCGGCCAGCAACGTCGTCTGCTCGAGCATCCGTCGCAGCCGGCTCTCAGGCGTCGGCAAGGCATCCCTTGCCTGTGCAGCTTCCAATCGCGGCCCCTCCAATCCGAGTGTCAGGCTACCACCTTCCGGCGGGGCCGCAGCTTGCGACTATTGGGCCGCCGGCGCGTCGGCGGGGTCGTACCACATACCGGTCAGGAGACCACCGTCCACGATCACCGTCTCGCCGTTGATGTAGTCGGCGTCGTCGGAGGCCAGGAAGCAGATCACGGCGGCCTGCTGCTCAGGGGTCGAGGGCTCGCGCATCGGAATCAGCCGCGCGTAGACGTCCTTTATGCGGTCGAAGGTGTCGTCCATGGTCATCGGTGTGGCGGTCAGGCCGGGTGCGACCGCGTTGGTGCGAACGCCGAGGTGGCCGAGCTCGTGCGCGAAGCTGCGCGTCATCGCCACCATGCCCGCCTTGGACACGCAGTAATGCGTCGCCGGTGAATCGGCGATGAATGAATCGATCGACGCAACGTTGATGATGGCACCGCCTCCGGCGGCCGCCATGTGCCGCGCGGCCTCCTGGGCGGCGACGAAGGCGCCGGTCAGGTTGGTCTGGAGCGTATCGTGCCAGTGTTCCTCACTCAGCTCCAAGACGGGGTCGAACCGCGAGACACCGGCGCAGTTCACGAGCACGTGCAGCCGGCCGAGACGGCTGACGGTGCGACCGATCAGGTCTCGCACGGCGGCGGTATCGCGGACATCCAGCCGTTCGGGCAGGACGCTGCCGGGCGGGGCGTGAACGGCCACCTCGTTCAGGCGATCGACGTCGCGGCTGGCGGCCACGACGGTGGCGCCTTCCGAGGCGAATCGAAGCACGGTCGCGCGGCCGATGCCGCTGGAGCCTCCGGTGACGAGCACGTTGCGGTTTTCAAACCGATGCACCCGGCACAGTTCCGTGCGGTGGGGCCGGCTCCTGCATGATCTACGATCGTCTCTGGATGCCGGCGACCGCCAGGGCGACGGAGCGGCGCGCGAACTGCTCATCGAAGCGTGCATGCCCGTGCAGAAGCCGATGGTAGAGCGGGCCCCAGAGAAGATCCGCAGCCACCTCGATGTCGACGTCGGCCGCGACGTCGCCCCGCTCGATGGCGCGCCGAAGCACCTCGCGCGACCGCTCCCGCCGCGGCTGGATGAACCGCTCGCGGTAGGCGTCGGCGAAGCCGGGGTCGTCCTTGGTCTTGGTCAGGATGCCGAGCAGCACGCGGGTGGACGAGCTGTCTCCAACCAAGCGCACCCACGGCATCACGAGTGCCAGCAGCTCGCCCTCAAGCGTCGTCTCGCCGTTCGCAGCAGCCGGCCCCTGCGTGTCCCAGCTTTCGTAGAGCGCGTCGAGCGCCAGCAGCTCCTTCGAGCTCCACCAGCGGTAGATCGTCGCCTTGCTGACGCCGGCCCGCTCGGCCACGGCGTCCATACTCGTGCCGGCCAGCCCGTGCTCACAGAGAAGCGCATAGGCAGCCTCCAGGATGGCCCGCTTTCGGCTTTCGCTGCGAGGGCGGCCGCGCCGGGGCTTGGCTGTCTGGCGCTCGATCAACCCGCCGCTCCCAGGCCGGCGCTGACGGCGGCGATGATCAGGCCGCCGAGCGTGACCGAGGCCACCGAGCGGGCGAACGTGGTCGAGAAGAAGCGAGCGCGCAGCCATGCCAGCAGCACCAGCTCAACGGCGACGGTGATGATCGCGACCGTCAGCGCAGCCTGATAGCCCGGCAGCAGGAAGGGCAGCGTGTGCACGATGCCGCCGAGGAACGTCCCGGCCCCGGTGATCGCTCCCCGGGCGAGCGGATTGCCGCGCCCGGTCAGCTCGCCGTCATCGGACAGCCCTTCTGAGAAGGCCATGCTGACGCCCGCTCCGACGGCGGTGGCCAGGCCGGCCACGAAGGCGTAGTGCGGGTCGTGCGTGGCCAGGGCGACGGCGAAGATCGGCGCCAGCGTCGAAAGCGACCCATCGAT
Source organism: Gaiellales bacterium (assembly GCA_033856955.1). GTDB lineage: Bacteria > Actinomycetota > Thermoleophilia > Gaiellales > JAICJC01 > JAICYJ01. Next base: position 1,049 of record JAWVDZ010000148.1, on the reverse strand, counting down.
CAGGCCGGTCATCGCCGGCTGCACGCGCTGCAGCAAGAAGAGCCGAGAGGCGGCCGGCGATTGGGAATCCGGGGATGAGAGCGATTTGAAAGGCATCAGACCTCCACGAGACGGAATGGATTGACGACATTCTAACAGAAACGAAACGATCAGTATTGTTTCGGTGATAGAGTCTTGGTGTTGATCTACCCGAGGAGGAACCCGCGATGCAAACCACAACGATTCCCACCAGCCCGCTCGGCCAGACCGGACTCGAGATCACTCGCGTCGGACTGGGCGCCTGGGCGATCGGCGGCGGTGGCTGGGAGTTCGGCTGGGGGCCACAGCAGGACGACGAATCGATCGACGCCATCCACCGCGCACTCGAGCTCGGTGTGAACTGGATCGATACCGCGGCCGCCTATGGCTTTGGCCGCTCGGAGCGAGTGGTGGGCCGGGCGCTGGCCGGCCTGCAGCAGCGACCGCTGGTCTTCACCAAGGCCTCGCTGCTCGACGGGCCGGATCACACCGTCGTCCACAGCCTGAAGCGAGACTCGATTCGCCGCGAGGCCGAGGGCAGCCTCAACCGGCTCGGAATCGAGGCGATCGACCTCTACCAGATCCACTGGCCGATTCCGGTCGAAGACATCGAGGAGGGCTGGAGCGCCCTCGCCGAGCTGCACGCCGAGGGGCTCGTCCGTCATATCGGCGTGTCCAACTTCAGCGTTGCCCAGCTTCGCCAGATCGAAGGGATCGCGCCGGTCGAAACGCTGCAGCCACCGTACTCGCTGATCAATCGAGACGCCGAGCCCGCGCTGCTGCCGTACGCGTTCGAGCGTGGGATGGGGGTCATCGTCTACTCGCCGATGGCCTCGGGACTGCTCTCCGGCGCCATGACCCGCGAGCGGCTGGCGACGATGCCGGACGACGACTGGCGGCGGCGCGACGAGCGCTTCCGCGAACCACAGCTGTCCAAGCACCTGGCGCTGGTCGATCGGCTGCGCGCGGTCGGCGAACGCCACGAGGCGACGCCGGGGCAGGTGGCGATCGCGTGGACGCTGCGCAACCCC
>JAWVDZ010000147.1:0-6458 GCA_033856955.1 Gaiellales bacterium | reverse complement strand
CCCGGCAAGGATCAGGATGTACACGGCCGCCGGCGGGTTCGCCAGCTCGCCGACCCCGACCAGCGTCACCAGCAGCAGTCCGCGCACCGTCTGCGTCGCCGCCACCAGCGCGGTTCGCGACGGTGCGCGGTCGAGCCAGGCACCGACCAGCGGCCCGGTGGCGATCGCCGGCAGCAGCTGGGCCGCGGCGCCGATCCCGGTCACCGCCGGACTGCCGGTGCGCTCGAGCAGGTAGATCACGACCGCGACCTGGCTCATCGCGTTGGCCAGCCGCGACAGGAACAGCGCCGTGACCAGCCACGAGTAGGTGGGGACGCGCAGCAGCTCGCGGTAACCCGTTGCGGTTGCCTCTGCCACGGCCATGGCCCACATCGTGCCATCGGCTGGCGGGAACGTGACGCGGTAGGATCGATGCATGACCAACCGCGCGCTTCCGAACCCGTTTCCGTGGGCTGCCGAGTACGAGTACTCGCAATCGGTGCTGACGGATGGAGAGCTGGTGTTCACCGCCGGCCAGGGAGGCTTCGGCGATGACGGCGCCGTTGTCTCGGATGACGCCGAGCAGCAGATCCGGCAGGCGTTCGCGAACGTCGACCTGGCGCTCCAGGCCGGTGGCGCATCGCTTGAGACGATCGTCAAGATGACCGTCCACCTCGCCCGCCGCGAGGACTACGACGCCTTCAAACGCGTCCGCCACGACGTGTTCTCACCGCCCTATCCCGCCAGCACCGCGATCGTCGCCGGCGGGTTCCTGTTCGACGGCATGCTGGTCGAGATCGACGCCGTCGCCCGAGTCGGCGAGGCTCGCAGTTCTTAGAACGGATACGGCGCGAGGCTGAGGGCGCCGGCAAAGTACCAGACTCCGAACGCGATGCTGGCCAGGCCGAGCACGGGCGCCAGCCGGTCGAACGACCGGCGCGCGACGCCGCTCTCGAGCAGCACGCCGAAGGCGCCTGAGCAGACCGCCATCGAGAGCGCTGTGAAGAGCGCGAACAGCGAGAGCGCAACCACCGCCAGGGCGGTGTCTCGGATCGAGGCGATCAGGAGCACGCCGATGCCCGCGCTGCCGCCCACGCCGTGGACGAGCCCGATCGCGTAGGCGCCAAGCGGCGTTCGCACGCCGCGCCGGCGGTGGTGTGCATGGCCGGCCGAGTCGGCGTGTCCGTGCAGGTGCAGGTGCGAGTCGCCGTCGTGGTCGTGCTCATGGAGGTGGTAGGCGCCGTTCCGCCAGCGCACCAGCAGCCGAAGCGCCAGGACGATGATCATCACTCCCACCGCCGCCTCCGCGCCGCTCTGCACGGCGCCGGGCAGATAGCCGGCGAACACCACGATCGGCAGGCCGAACAGGAACAGGCTGGTGGCATGGCCGCCGCCCCAGGCGAGGCCCATCCGCGCGGCATGGGCGACCCGGCGGTCGCGCTCTCCGGCGACCAGCGTCGTCACCGCCGAGAGGTGATCGGGATCGGTGGCGTGGCGCAGTCCCAGCAGCACCGCGACCACGGTCGCGAGGATCAGCGGGTGGCCGGCGCCGAGCGCTGCGATCCAGGAGTCAAGCCCGAACATGCCCCCTATTCGGGCAAGGTCACCAGATGGTTCGTCGCCGAGTCCGGGATCAGCGGAACCGTGTGCTCGCCCTCGACGAAGGCGTCGAACGACTGCCGCCAGGTCGAGCCCGGCCACTGGTAGTCGACGCATAGCTCCGCCGGCCTGTAGACGGCCGTGTACAGCGTGCCGAAGCCGTGTTCGAAGCCGCGCGCGTACAGTGGCGGCTCGAGGAACGCCCGCACCAGCGTCCGCTCGTCGGCCAGCCCGTCGGCCAGCAGCGAGCCGAGATGGCCCTCGCGGTCACGCGTGCGGGTGGCGAGCGCGTACTCCTCCCACTCGATCGCGTCCTGGTGGTTCGTAACCACCTCGAGCCGCTGCAGCAGCGGCGGCCGGTCGGGCGAGACGAAGGCTGTCACGCTTTCTCCCTGGGCGTCGATCACGGTCACGTTGTAGGCCTGGTGCACGGGCAACCGCGACAGCGCCGCCGACGCCTGAGCGACGGTCGAGCACGTCTCGAGCAGGTAGCGGACGACGATCGGGATGCCGAAGCCCTCGCCAACCACCCGGCGGCCACCGAACGTGATCGAGACGGCCAGGCCGTCGCGGTTGATGCCGTCCAGCAGCCCCCACAGGCAGTCGCTGACGCCGATCACATCGCGGTCGCCGTAGCCCGTGCGCACGATCACGGCCTCGAACCGGTTGACGTCGTAGTCGTAGTTCCGCACCAGCAGCGTGCGCGGGCGCGAGAAGACGGCCTGCGAGCAGGCCGACAGATAGGGCGGCGGACACCACAGCGAGAGCATGCGGGCGACCACGTCACCTCCGCCCGCCAGCTCGACCAGCCGCTCGTAGGTCGACTCCAGCTCGGGCATGTGGCGCCGGATCGCACCGCGGCACGCGACGAAGCTTGGCCGGGCGGCATCCCCCTGGCTCAGGAACCAGGCCTCGTACGACGGCCAGCCGGCCTCAAAGCGGGCTCGGAAGACGTCGCCCGGCATGTCCTCGGCGACCGAGATGAACGTGATCGGCACCGCCCGCGTGACGCCCCCATCGGGGCCGGACGAGCCGCGCCGCGGTCGCATCGCGCGGACCATCTTGTCTCGCAGGCGATCGAGCATCACGCCGCCCAGGCACCGGAGGTTGGTTGTGGGCGGGTGGGGGTCAGACCCCATTCGAGGTCAGACCCCAAGCCTTTCTCCGCACCGCCTGGCAAGCTTCGCGGGGTCACGACGACCACCTAGTAGCTCTTGAAGGCCATCGGCGCGTCGTAGCTCTCGGCCGGCGGCGCGGGCACGCCGGCGAACTCGGCCCGCAGCGCCTTCAGCCACCGGCGGCAGCGGTCGGTGAGCTGGAAGTCGTCGGTCTGCATTCGGCCGCGCGTCACCAGCACGCCCAGGTCGGCGCCCTTGTAGCGGTACTCGCCCGGCGACGCCACCCGCAGGTAGAACGCCTCGTCCTCGCTGAGCAGCGCGTGCCAGTCGTTTGCAGGCCGCAGCCGCGACAGCTTCTCGCCGCTGAGCTGCCAGATGCCGGTCTCGGGCGTGGCCGTCAACTGCTCCACCTGATCGACCGTCTCCTTCACGATCAGCTGGCTCCAGACGTCCTCGGCCGCCATCCGGCCCCAGCGCTTGTTGATCTCGTCCACATCGATCTCGTAGTCGACGTCGAGGTACTCGAGCAGGTGGAACAGAAACAGCGGCACGTCGGAGTAGGCGCCCAGCGTGACGTGCGTGATCGGCGAGAGCCCGGACACGCGCGGGTTGAGCTCGCCGAGGTAGATGTCGCCCGAGTCGGCATCCACCAGGTAGTCGACCTCGAAGAACCCGCGGTAGCCCTCCTTGGCCAGCCGTGCTCCCAGCCGCTGCGTCATCGCGCTGGCACGAGCGCGATTCTCCTCCCCCAGCAGCCCCGGGTAGATGTCGTTGCCGCACCAGCCGCCCTTGTACGGGGTCAGCTCCGGGTAGCCGACCAGCGAGGCGACGTACGGGCCGACGAGGGTGCCGTGGCGTGTGATGACGGCCTCCACGCAGACCTCGAACGGCCGGATCCGGCGCATCACCTTCAGCTCCTGGGTGGCAAGGTCGTCGCGGTAGCGATCCCAGTCCTCGGCCGACTTGACGAAGAAGGTGGTGCGCCCGGAGTCGCCGTAGGGCGTCTGCACGACCAGGTCGTCGCCCAGCCCGGCGCCCTTCGCCAGCTCGCTCAGCTGGTCGTAGTCGGTCGCCCTGCCGAGCACGTTGGGCACGCTGGGCACGTCGGCGTCGTTGCCGATCTGGGTGGTGATGATCTTCGAGTCGAGGCGCTTCCGCAGCGCGGCGGGCGGGTGGATGATCTCGAGCCCGGCCTCCGCCGCACAGCGCTCGGTCTCCTCGTCGAACATGACGAACGTGGCCTTGCCGCCGCGGCCCTTCGAGTCGAGGAAGTCCACAACCTCCTTGTGGCCGAGCAGGTAGTTGCAGATCTCCTCGATCGACTGGAACTCACGGGGCGGACGCTCGTGCGGCACGAACACCCGCGGGTGGTGGTTCTGGAACGAGTCGTAGTAGTTGACGTAGAAGAAGTTGCGCACCCAGCGGTCGAGGCCGAGCAGGTTGAACGCGGTCGGCGAGACGAAGTGGATCGGCGTCTCATTGGTGCGAAAGAAGGCGCGGATGTCCGCCATCCCGTTCAGCATCGGTCGCGTTGCCGCCATCGCACTCTCTCCTGATCGCCGCTTGGCTCGTCTCAGGCGATTGTGTCAGGTGAGACGCGGGATGGGAAGGTGATCACCCGTTCGACCGCCTCGGCCAGGGCAAGCAGCGCACCGTCGGAGCCCCTGCGACTCATCAGCTGCAGCGAGACCGGCAGGCCGTCGTCCCCGGCGCCGCAGGGAAGCGCGACCGCGGGCATGCCGGTGAGGTTGGCGTCGTAGAGGAAGCCGGCCCAGTCCAGCCACGGCGGCTCGATATCGACCCCGCCCAGCGTGCTGGGATACCGCCGCCCATGCTGGAACGCCGTACAGCCGACCGTGGGGGTCAGCAGCGCGGCGGCACCATGGCGATCCAGCAGAACGTCATGGGCGGCCGCGACCAGCGGCCGATGCGCTTCGGCGGCGGCCACGTCCTCGTCCGTGATCTCGCGGCCGAACTCGAGCATCTCGCGGGCGGGGACGGTCAGCAGCTCGGCGTCCGCCTCGTACAGCTTGCGCTCCGCGGTCCAGGCATCGCGCGACGCGATCACGGCCCACGTCCGCACGGAGCTGGGAAGGCCGGGGTCATCCTCCACCAGCTCGGCACCCGCGGCCTCGAGCGCCCGCACGGCCCGCCGGAACCGCTGCAGCACGTCGTCGTCGACGGGAGCGGTGCCGCCCCGCGTCTCCGAGACCACCAGCCGCACTCCCTGCAGACCGGGCAGCCGCAGGTCAAGGCCCTCGGCGGCCGAGACGGCGCTCAACATCAGCCGCGCGTCGGCCACGCTGCGAGCCATCGGCCCGTTCGAGACGAGCGAGAACCAGGCCCGCCCGCATGGCTCGCGGGGCACCAGACCGAACGACGGCTTCAACCCCACCAGCCCGCAGAACGCGCTCGGGATCCGGATCGAGCCGCCGCCGTCTCCGCCCAGCGAGAGCGGGCCGGCACCGGCGGCCACGGCCGCCGCGGCTCCGCCCGACGATCCGCCCGGCGTGCGATCGCGGTTCCATGGGTTGAGCGTTCGGCCGTGGCGGCGCGACTCGGTGATGCCCGTGTAGCAGAACTCGGGCGTGGTCGTGGTTGCGAACACCACCGCTCCCGAACGCTCCAGCAGCTCCACGGAGGCGCACGTGCGCTCGGGGACGAACGGCGGTTTGGCCAGCGAGCCCGAGGTGCTCTCCACACCCGCCAGCCACTGAGAGTCCTTGATCGTCACCGGTACGCCGCACAGCGGACCCGCCTCGCCCTGCCGCAGCGCCCGGTCGGCGGCCTCGGCGGCCAGCTGAGCGCGCTCGTCCAGCCGGGTGGCAAAAGGGTTCAGCTCCCGAGCGACATCGTCTGCGCGATCGAGCACCGACCGCAGCGCCTCGGCGGCGGACAGCTCCCGGCGGGCAAGCGCGGCCGCCAGCACCTGCGCCCCCATCTGCCACGGCTCGGTCGCGACCGCCCGCGGGCGCGGTGCGCCGCCCGGGTGCTCCCCCGGCCCGGTCTCCCCCTCGAGCGCGCCGAGCGAAGCCATTGCCGGATTCTGCCCCACCGGCCGGACGGTGAAGCCCGCCGCGTTCTAAGCTCCTCGAATGACCGAGACGGCACCGATCGAGTTCGGCAGCTTCGAGGCGCTCACGTTCGACTGCTACGGCACCCTGATCGACTGGGAGCGGGGCATCGTGGAGACGCTGGCGCCGGTGCTCGGCCAAGACGGCGGCGCGGTCGATCGCGAGCGCGTGCTGGAGGTTTACGCCCGCAACGAGGCGTCCCTGGAGGCCGGCGAGTACCTGCCCTACGGCGAGATCGTGACCCGCTCCATGATGGCCGTCTGCACCGAGCTTGGCGTGGAGGCGGACGACGAGGAGCGCGTCCGGTTCGGCCGCTCGGTCGGCGAGTGGCCGCCGTTCGAGGATTCGCCGGAGGCGTTGCGGCGTCTCTCGTCGAAGTTTCGGCTGGGCGTGATCACCAACTGCGACGACGACCTCTTCGCGCTCTCGGCCCAGCGGCTCGGGACGCGGTTCGACTGGGTTGTTTCAGCCCAGCAGTCCGGCGCGTACAAGCCCAGCGAGCGGCCCTTCCGGCTCGCCCTGGAGCGGCTCGACGTCCCCGCCGAGAGGATCCTGCACGTCGCCCAGAGCCTCTATCACGACCACGTGGTCGCCAACCGGCTCGGCCTCTCGTCGGTCTGGATCGACCGCCGCCGCGGCAGGCCGGGCTCCGGCGCCACGCCGCCCGCGGAGGCCGCGCCGGATGCGA
>JAWVDZ010000146.1:0-15212 GCA_033856955.1 Gaiellales bacterium | reverse complement strand
CTCGCATACGGCACCCGCGAGCCTTCGGACATCTGCTTCTACCCGCGGTCGGGCAAGATCGCGATCTCCGGCCTGGGCGTGATCGGCCGCATCGAGCCGGTCGACTACTGGGATGGCGAGGAGCTTTAGTAGAGCGCGCTGGCCAGCTCGCGGCGGTAGCGCGCCGACAGCGGGTGATCCTGGCCGAGATCGGTGAAGACGCCCACCATCACCTGCCGCAGCCGGTCACGCAGATCGCCGTCGGCGGCCACGATCGCCTCCAGGAGCAGCTGCAGGCCGCGCTCGACGTCGCCGTCGGCGATCGCCGCGAGCCCGGAGGCGGCGGCATCGTCGTCCGCAAGATCGAGCCGTGCCTTGGCGGCGAGCGCGCCGGGGTGGGTGGGCTCGAGCTCGAGCGCGCGGCGGATCGAGTCGGCGTCCCCCAGCTCGACCAGCCTGTCCGCCTCGCTGGGCAACAGCGAACGCAGGAACGTCTCCACCGAGAGCCTCGGCAGCGCCCCGGTGAACTGGTCGACCAGGCGGCCGTCCCGGAACGCCTTCACGGCCGGGATGCCCTGCACCCTGTACTCCATCGCCACTCGCGGGTTGGCGTCGACGTCCACCTTGACCAGCTCGACCTGGCCGCCGAGCGCGGCCACGGCCTCCTCGAGCACCGGCGTCAGCTGGCGGCACGGTCCGCACCAGTCGGCCCAGAAGTCGACCACCACCGGCAGCTCGTGCGAGCGGTCGATCACGTCGCGGGCAAAGCTCTGATCGGTGCTGTCGATCGACACCGGCGGGGTCGGCTGCTGCTCGGCCATCAGCCGGTCTCGTCCCCGCCCTGCTCGCGCAGATAGCGCTCGAAGTCGCGCGCCAGATCCTCGCCGGTGGGCGGATCCTCGGCATCGGCGGCCGACTCGAGCTGCTCGACGTAGGCGCCCAGCTCGGGGTCATCGGCGACGGCCGCGGCCACCCGCACGGCGTACTCGCTGGCGGCCCGCACAAGGTCGCCGCTGGGCGGCGGCGTCCCCGTCAGCTCGGCGAGCCGGTCGAGCAGCGCCACCGCGGCACGCGGGTTGGGCGTGGCGGAGATGTAGTGCGGCGTCGCCGCCCACAGGCTGGCCGAGCGCAGCTGCGCCCGCGCGCAGGCGTCGTGCAACACGCCGACGATGCCGGTCGGCCCCTCGTAGTTGGAGCGCGTCAGGCCAAGCCGCGCGATCAGCTCATCGTCCGAACCAGTCGAAGAGACGGGCACCGGCCGCGTGTGCGGCGTGTCGGCGAGCAGCGCACCCAGCGTCACCACCAGCTCGACGCGCATCTTTCGCGCCAGCTGGCAGATGGCGTCCGAGTACGCTCGCCAGCGCATGTTCGGCTCTGGGCCGATCACGATCACGATGTCATGCGGCTCCGCCGCCAGGAACTCCGTCTCCGGCCACTCGACGCTGCGCACGTGCCCATCCTCGAGCGTCACGCTCGGCCGCGTCTGCTGGTAGTCGATGAACGGATCGGGGTCGATCACCGCGAACCGCTCGGCGTCGGTGACCGCTCGCAGGTATCCCGCCGCCAGGCTGGCGGCACCACCGGCGTCATTCCATCCCCGAAACGCCGCCACGAGCGTGGGGCGCTTCAGTTTGGGCGTCGACTCGATCGTGATCACATCCACGCTCGAAGTGTCGCACACGCACCGATCTTGCCCATACTACGCGGGTGACGCTCGTGGACTTCGTCGTGATCGCCTGGGTTGGTCTGTCGGCCGCGATCGGCTTTCGCCGTGGGCTGGTGGGACAGGCTCTGGCGCTGGGGGGCTTTGCGCTCGGCGCCCTGATCGGATCGCGGATCGGGCCGCACGCGCTGTCCTCCGGCGCTCGCGAGTCGTGGCAGCCGGTGGCGGCGCTGGTCGGCGCCGTGGTCGGCGGGCTGGTGGTGCAGATCGCGACCGCGCCGCTGGCGGACGCGCTGCGCCGGCGCTTCCTGCGCGGCCCGCTCGGCACCCTCGACGGCGCGGGAGGACTGGTGGTCGGGGTGGCGCTGGGACTGGCGGTGGCGTGGCTGCTGGCGGTGACCGCGCTGCATCAGCCCTCGCTCGGCCTGCGCGGCGACGTGCAGCGCTCGTCGATCCTGCCGCGGCTCGTCCGTTGGCTCCCCGCCCAATCGCTGCTCGACGCGATCGCCCGGCTCGACCAGCTGCCGGTGCTGCCGGTGGGCGGCGTGCGATCGCTACCCGCCCCCGACTCCTCGCTGGAGGTCGCGCCGGCGGTGCGGCGCGCGGAGGCCAGCGTGGTGCTCGTCGAGGGCACCTCGTGCGGGCTCACGCTGCAGGGATCGGGCTGGGTGGTCAGGCCGGGCCTGGTCGCCACCAACGCCCACGTGCTGGCCGGCGAACACGACACGCGAGTGCTGCTGGGACGCCGCAGCCTGACCGCGAACCCGGTCTACGTCAGCGCGTCGGCCGACGTGGCGCTGCTGCGCGTGCCCGACCTCGACGCGGCCGCACTGGCAGTCTCCACCAGTCCCCGCAGCGGCACGCGGGTGGCGTTGGTGGGCTATCCGGGCGGCGGGCCGCGCAAGGCGGCCGCAGGGACGATCGGCAGCCGTGCCCAGGTGGTGACTCCCGACGCGTACGGCCACGGTTACGCCTTCAGGACGGTGGTGCCGATCCGGGGAACGATCCTCCACGGCGACAGCGGTGGTCCCGCCATCGACCGCGGCGGGCACGTGGTGGCGATGATGTTCGCGGCCGCCGACGGCGGCGGAGGCGGCTACGGAGTGCCGGTGTCGGACGTGCTGCGCGGCATCGAAGCGCAGCATGCGTCCGCGGACACAGGCCCGTGCGTTGAGTAGGGATGGTTGGTTCCATGGGATGCGTGGTTGCTGGGCGCAGGATGGGGTGTTCCAGACGACGGGAGCGCCTGCAGGGCAGGCTGGATGAAGCCTGTTCAAGGGCGATCGTGGCGTCTGGGACGACCCAGACCAGTCCCAGAGCCGCGCAGCTCGTGGAACCAACCATCGAGTAAGTTATGACGGTGAGGATCCGCTTGGCACGCCACCTGGCAACCGCTGTGGTCGTGATCAGCCTGCAGCTGGTCGCGACGCTGATGACGCTTCGGCGCGAGCCGCTGGGCCGGTTCGAGGGAGCAGCGATCAGCGGCGCCCTATGGGCCGGCTTCAGGCCTCGCCATGGTGATGGTGCGGGTGGCGAATCTTCGTCCACATCGACTTGAACAGCTGCGAGACGTGCGCCTCGTCCGGCTCAGGGACGATCGCAACGCCTTCCGGCTCGGTCAGACGCCGCTCGAGGCAGACGCCGAACCGCTCCACCATCGAGGTCGCGACCGGCTGAAGGATGCCCTGCCCGAGCTGCGCGACGCGGCCGGTCACGGCCAGCTCGATTGCGATCGTCACGCCGCAGCCTGCGCCGGCCGGATCCACCCGCAGTGCGATCGTGGCCGCCGCCGATCCCAGGCCGCGCTGCTCGCGGCCCTCGGCGCGCATCGTGGCCGTTCTGGCGGCGTCGTCGCGTTCGACGATCTCGACCGTGCCGTCGTAGCCCAGCCGCACCGGGCCCGCCCTGACCGCGATCGCCGCCCGGTGGCGGCCATCGGGATCGCACCCCACCACGCTCGCGCCGGGCAGGCAGCCGGCCGCCGACGGCACATCGAGCAGGGCGTCGTAGACGCGATCGGCCGAGGCCGCCGACGGGAAGCCGCTCTCAAACCGCAATCCGCCCCCGCCCTCCCGGGTGGATGCGCCGAAGCGCCTCGGCCAGCGCCTCGAGCGCGGCGAGGTCGTGCCCGGCCAGGAAGCCGTCTACGTGCCGCAACGCGATCTGCATGCCTCCCGCCAGCGGTTCGAAGCCCTGGTGGCCCTTCAACGGGTTGACCCACATCAGCGTGGCGGCCTGCCGGGCGATCACGCCCAGCTGATCGTCGAGCAGCGAGAGGTCGCCCCGCTCCCAGCCGTCGGATGCGATCACGACCACGGCGCCGCGGGTCAGCCCACGGCGGCCGAAGGTGCTGTTGTAGGCCCGCAGTGACTCGCCGATGCGCGTGCCGCCACCCCAGTCGGCCATGGCGGCGCTGGCCCGCTCCAGGGCGGCGTCCGGGTCGCGACCCGCCAGGTGAGGCGTGAGACGCGTGAGCCGGGTGCCGAAGGCGAACGCCTCCACGTGGCGCGCCGCTCCCTCGCGGCTGGCCAGCGCCTGGAGGAACATCACCAACGCCCGCGCGTACGGCTCCATCGAGCCCGAAACGTCGACCAGCACCACCAGCTTGCGCGGCACCAGCTTGCGCGAGCGCCAGGCCCGCTCGAGCGGGATGCCGTCCGAGCGCATCGCCTGGTGCAGCGTCCGGCGCTGGTCGAGCACGCCGCCCTGGTCCGGCGTCAGCCGGCGCGAGAGCCGCAGCGGGTGGAGCGTCGCCAGCTCGTCCATCAGCCGCCGCACCCGCCGCAGCTCGTCGCGCGACATCTGCGCGAAGTCGCGGTGGCGCAGCAGCTCGTCGGCCGCCGCCGCGGCGGCGTGCAGCTCCTGCTCCTCGGCCTCCTCGTCGGCGATGTCGCTCAGCTCTTGTGCCGACACCGGTCGCGGCCGTGCGGGCTCGGGCATGGAGATGCCGAGGTCGGGCGTGCTCTGACCGGGCGAACGCGGCGCCCGCTCCCAGAACGCCTTGAACGCGGCATCGAAGACCGCAAGGTCGTCGTGGCGCGCGATCAGCGTGCAGCGAAGGGCGTGGTAGACCTGGCCGCGGTCGGCAAGCTCGATCACGTCCAGGCCGCGGAGCGCATCCTGGAGTCTCCCCGGCCCCACCTCGACTCCGGCCTCGCGAAGGATGCGGCCGAAGGTGACCAGCTTGCGGGCGACCGCGTCGCCCGGTCCCGCCGCCGGAACCGCCACGTCAGGCCCCGCGCGCCTCGCCGACCAGTTCCCGCAGGCCGGCGTCTCGCACCCGCTCGACGTCCTCGTGGTACTTCAGCACGGAGCCCAGGGTGGCGTCGACCACGCCCGCTTCCAGCTCCTGCTGGCCGAGCGCCAGCAACGCCTGCGTCCAGTCGATCGTCTCAGCCACGCCCGGCGCCTTTGCCAGGTCGAGCTCGCGCAGCCGCTGCACGAAGGCGGCGGCCTGGGCCGCGAGCCGTTCGGGCACGCCGGGCACGCGCGCCCGCACGATCTCGATCTCCCGCTCCAGCGAGGGGTGTCCGATCCAGTGGTACAGGCAGCGGCGCTTGAGCGCGTCGTGCAGCTCCCGGGTGCGGTTGGACGTGAGGATCACGCGCGGCCGGCGTCTGGCGGTGATGGTGCCGATCTCGGGGATCGTTACCTGGAAGTCGGAGAGCAGCTCGAGTAGAAAGGCCTCGAACTCGTCGTCGGCGCGATCGATCTCGTCGATCAGCAGCACCGGCGGCTCGTCGTCGTCGTTCTCGATCGCGTCCAGCAGCGGCCGCCGCTCCAGGAACTCGCGGCCGAACAGCTCGTGCAGCGTCTCGCGGCCGGCCACCGCCTGCCCCGCCTCGAGCGTGCGGATGTAGAGCAGCTGGCGGGCGTAGCTCCAGTCGTAGAGGGCGTGCGCGACGTCGATGCCCTCGTAGCACTGCAGCCGGATCAGGCGGCCGCCGCTGACCGCAGCCAGCGCCTTGGCAAGCTCCGTCTTGCCCACCCCGGCCTCGCCCTCGAGCAGCAGGGGTTTTCCCAGCACGATCGAGAGGTGCAGCACGGTGGCCAGGCCGCGATCGGCCAGGTAGGCCTGCTCGCGCAGCGCGGCCGTTAGCTCGTCGACGGTTGAGGGAGTCACCGGCTCACGATATCAGCGGCACCGCGGCCGCCACGCCCAGCTCAGTCTATGCGGGCCGGCGTGGAGCCGATCACGTTCTCCATCCCGCCGTCGATCACGATCGTCTGGCCGGTGATGTATCCACCCCGGTCCGAGACCAGGAAGGCGATCAGATCGGCCACCTCCTCCGGCCGTCCCAGGCGTAGCATCGGGATGCCGGCCGCCACCTGCTCCAGGTCGGCGTCGTACTGCTGGATGCCCTCGGTGTCGATCCAGCCCGGCGCGACGCAGGTGAGTGCGATGTTGTGCTTGCCCCACTCCACGCTGAGCGTGTTGGTGAGCGCGCTCATGCCGGCCCGTGCGGCCGAGGAGTGCGCCATGAAGGGGATGCCGCGGGTCGGGCACAGCACCACCGACACCACCCGGCCACCACGGTTGGGGATCATCCAGCGCTTCGCGACCTGCTGGGTGAGATACCAGGGCGCGTCGAGGTTGAGCCGGCGCACCGCCTCCCACCCGTTGGGGGTGATGTCCTCGGCGGGCGCGACGAACTGGCCGCCGGCGTTGTTGACCAGCGCGTCGATGCGGCCGAACCGCTCCAGCGCCGCGCCGATCAGGGCATCCGCCACCTCGGGCTTGCGTATGTCGCCGGCGTGCACCACGCAGGTGTCCCCGATCTGCTCGCGCACCGCCTCGAGCGGCTCCGGCCGGCGGCCCGCGATCAGCACCGAGAAACCGTCGCGGTGCAGCGCCAGGGCGGTCGCCCGGCCGATGCCGGTACCGCCGCCGGTGACGATCGCGGCGCGCGTCATCGCGGCGCCCGGTAGCTCTCCGCGGCGGTCGACAGCATCCCCTGGGCGGCGCGCTCGGCAGCCAGCGAGGCGGCCAGCGACATCTCGGCCGAGCGGTCGATCAGCTCGCGGGTCACCTGCAGCGCCGCCTGCGGCTGCTCCGCCAGCAGCTCCGCCCACTCCAGCGCCGCCGACTCGGCCTCGCCCTCGCCGACCAGCCGGTTGATCACACCCAGCTCGAGCGCGCGGGCGGCGTCGAACCGCTGGCCGAGCAGGATCAGCTCCTTCGCGCGGGCGGTACCCAGAAGGCGCACCAGGCGCGACATGCCGCCGGCGCTGGGCAGGATGCCGAGCGAGACCTCGGGCAGGGCGAAGCGCGCCGTGCTGTCCGCCACCCGCAGATCGGCGCTCAGCGCCAGCTCGAGGCCGCCTCCCACCGCCCAGCCCGAGATGGCGGCGATCGAGGGCTGCGGAAGCGCCGGCAGCGCCTCCCACACCCGGCCCGGGCCGCGGTAGTAGCGAAGGGTGGCATCGACGCTGTCGTCGGTGAACTCGGTCAGATCCGCGCCGGCGGAGAACGCGCGGGGCGATCCCGCAAGCACGACAACGCTCGATTCCCGGACATGATCGCCGGCCAGCGCGGCCAGCAGCTGCTCGCACAGCGCCTCGCTCATCGCGTTCAGCTTTGCCTCGCGGTTGAGCCGGACGATGCAGACGGCGCCCCGCGTCTCGGTGGTGACGAGTTCTTCGCTCACGGCGGCGACGATACAGCACCGCCCCGCGGCCGAGTCGCACCCAGACGGGCGATTCAGAACCGCCCCGCGAATGCCGATAGGGACACCAAATGCCCGTCCGGCCCCGTACCCCCGAACGCGACCGGCGAGAACTCGAAGTTCTGCACCGCGTCGCCGTCGCTCTGTCACAGTCGCTCTCGACCAGCGAGGTGCTGAACGCGCTCACGCGCGAGCTGGTGTTCGGCGTCGATCGCGCCTGCGAGTGCGCCATCTCGCTGTGGGACGAGCAGCGTGATCTGCTGATCGACGCGGCCGCCTACACGATCCACGGCGAACCGGCGTGGCCGCGCGGCCAGGTCGAGAACCCGCTGGCCGAGTATCCGGCCACCCGCGCCCTGCTGACACGCGGCCGGGGCTGGGGCGAGTACCGGCTGTCCGACCCCGACCTGACCGCCAACGACCGGGATGTGCTCGAGCTGTGGGGATGGAAGGCCATGATCGAGCTTCCGCTTGTGCTCGAGGGCCGGTCGGTGGGACTGATCGAGGTGGCCGACTACCGGTCGTCGCGGCGCTGGTCGGCTCGCGACATCGCCTTCTGCCAGACGATCGCCAGCCAGGCCGCGATGGCGGTTCGAAACGCCCAGCTGTACGAGGATCTGCAGCGCCGCGCCGACCGCGACTCGCTGACCGGGCTGCTCAACCACCGCGCCTTCTACGAGCGGCTCGGCCAGGAGCTCTCCCGGGCACAGCGGGAAGGCACCCAGGTGGGCGTGATGACGCTCGATCTGGACGACTTCAAGAGCATCAACGACACCCGCGGGCACCTGGCCGGCGATCGCACGCTGGCACTGGTCGCCGAGGCGCTGCGGGAGGGGTCGCGTGACAGCGACGTCGCCGGCCGCCTGGGCGGCGACGAGTTCGCACTGATCCTGCCGTCGATCGGCGAGGACATCGAGCTGATCGCACGCCGGCTGCTGGCATCGATCACGTCCTCCGCCGGGGTCGGCGCGTCGCTTGGGATCGCGGTCTCGCAGGAGACCGACCGCGACCCGCTGCTGGTGATGGCCCGCGCCGACCGTTCTCTGCTGGAGGCGAAGCGCTCCGGCAAGAAGACGTACAGGATCTCGGCGTGAGCCGGTTCAAGCAGGACGATCGCGACCGCCGCGAGCTCGAGGTGCTGCACCGGCTGGCGCTCGAGCTGCCTCGATCGCTGTCGGTCACGGGAGTCACGGACACGCTGGCACGCGAGCTGGTGGAGGCCGTCGACCGCGCCAACGAGTGCACGATCTCGTCCTGGGTGCCGGAGCATGACGCGCTCGACAACCTCTCGGTGTTCGAGCGCGGCGCCGGCATCACCGAGAAGTGGCGCGGCCACCGCTACCCACTCGACGACTGGCCCGAGAGCCGGGCGCTGATGAAGGAGGGCGTGGCCCATCGCGAGTACCGGGTCGACACACCGGAGTGGTCGGATGAGGTGCGCGCCCAGCTCGAGGATTGGGCTTGGTCGAGCTGGATCGGACTGCCGCTGGTCGTGGAGGGCCACTCGGTCGGGCTGATCGAGCTGGTCGACTACGCATCGCTCGCGCGATGGTCGCCGAGGGACGTGGCATTCGCACAGACGATCGCCAGCCAGGCCGCGATGGCGGTTCGAAACGCCCAGCTGTACGAGAACCTGCGCACACAGGTGCTGAGCGACGCGCTGACAGGGCTGCTCAACCACCGCGCGTTCTACGAACGGGTCGAGGCGGAGCTGGCTCAGGCGCAGAGGGCCGGCGGCGAGCTGGCGGTGATCGCGGTCGACGTCGACAACTTCAAGTCCGTCAACGACCGCGACGGCCACATCGCCGGAGACCGGCTGCTGCGGCGGGTGGCGGAGGTGCTGCGCGCGCTCTGCCGCGGGACCGACGCGGCGGGCAGGGTGGGCGGCGACGAGTTCCTGCTGGTGATGCCGGGGCTGGGCGCGGAGGCCGGCGCGGTGGCCGAGCGGGTGGTCGATCAGACGTTCGCTCGCACCGGCGTACGGGTCTCGGCCGGAGCGGCTTGCATGAAGCAGGGAGAACTCGATGCGGCCTCGCTGATCGACAGGGCCGACGCCGCGCTGCTGGCCGCGAAGGCGGCCGGCAAGGGCACGTTCAGGCTCTCCGCCTGACGGGCCGATCCGTCCTGGCAACGCTCCGGCGTGCCCTGGCTCTACACTTTCCCTGTACACCCCGGGAAAGGTGCGACGATTCGCTGCCTGCTGCTGGATGCAACGATGCGACCGACCAGCCTCGTATCTCGCGAGCGCGCGGTCACGCTGGTGGTGTGCGGCCACGCACAGGTGATCGCGGACGACCCGAACGTGGTGTACCGCTCGCAGCACCTGCGGCTGGCGCTGCCGGTGATTCTGCAGGTGCCGGCGTACGTCGAGCTGCGACCGATCGTGAAGCGCACGGTGGTGCGGCGGGTGCTGTTCTGCCGTGACAACTGGCGCTGCGCGTACTGCGGCCGCGAGGGCGGGCCGCGCGACCTGACGGTCGATCACGTCAAGCCGCTCTCGCGGGGTGGGATGCACACCTGGGACAACGTGGTCGCGGCTTGCCGCCGCTGCAACCACCGCAAGGGCAGCCGGCTTCCGTACGAGGCGGGCATGTACCCGCGAAACGTGCCGAAGCGGCCGGACATGGTGCAGGTGGCCTGGGCCGGCCGCCTGACGCACCCGCTGCAGCGCCAGTACGTGGCGCAGTGGCACAAGGTGCCCGAAGCCGTTCTGTAACGCCGCCGTCCCGACCCGTCACGGACACGCGGCGATCCAGCCACGCCCGCCTTCACAACAATTGGAGTTAAACACTCCCCGTGTGGGCGTGACCCTCCCGCAGGCGAATCGTGACGACTTCGCCGCCCGGTTGAGCGAATCAGCGCCTGGAGCGAATTATTGGAGTCAAACACCCCCCGTGCGGGCGTGACGCAGGTGGGGCCGAATCGTGATGAACGTGTCGCCCTTCGTGGCATGGATCTGGGGCGATCGCCGGGTTTGGATCCACGATCGCGCGGCGGGCGTTGCGGAGGTGTTGGCGAAGCGTAACGCTACGCAGCGAGCTCGACACGAGCCTTGCCGAGCGCCTTGGCGCGCAGCAGGGCGACGTCCGCCTGCTCGATCAGCTCGGCGGCCGAACGCGAGGCGCCCGGGTGCCCGGAGACGCCGACCGAGACTCCCACCCCGTCGCGGGCGAACGCCGCCACCAGACGCTCGGCGACCAGCCGCGCCTGACCGTGGTCGGCTCCGGTCAGCAGCAGGGCCAGCTCGTCGCCGCCCAACCGCCCGGCGGTGTCGGCGGCCCGGGCATGGCGGCGAAGGATGCTCGCGCCGCGGCGCAGCACCCGATCACCGTGGGCGTGCCCGTGGGTGTCGTTCAAGCGTTTGAAGTTGTCGATGTCGAGCACCAGCAGGGCGAGGCTCGCGCCACGACGGCTGGCTCCCGTCATCGACGCCGCCACCCGGCGGCGGAAGGTGCGAGGGTTCGCCAGGCCCGTGAGCGCGTCGTGGTCGGCCATGTGCTTCATCCGCTCGAACAGCAGCGCACCCTGAAGCGCCAGCGCCGACTGGGCGGCCAGCGTCTCGCACAGCTCGATCTCGTGCTGCTCGAACGGCGCCTCCATGCGATTGTCCACCAGCTCCACCGCCCCCAGCGTGCGTCCGCCGGAGACGAGCGGGATCTGAAGCAGCGTCTTCCACGTCCACTGTCCCATGTACCGGCGCTGCGCCGGAGGCGTGGCGGGATCGCTGACCATCGAGATCAGGTGGCCACTGCCGCGTCGCAGCAGGCCGCTGAGCTCAGGCAGGTCGCGAAGGGCGTACTGCGAGCCGGCCGTCACCGCCACCCGGCGCCCCGACCACGGCCGGTAGTCGAGCACGTCGCGAACCACGCCGCGGCGCCGGTCCCACTCCATGATCGCGATCTCGTCAACGCGCGGAAGCGCGCTCCCAAGCTCACGGGCGAGGTCGGTGTAGACCTGCTCCACCGCGACCGCGGAGGACGCCGCCTGGGCGGCGCGGTGCAGGATCGCGAGCTGCGACAGGCGCAGCTCGAGCTCGTTGACGCGGCGCTCGAGGCGCGCGACATCGCCATCGTGATTGAACGAAGCGGACACGGTGGATTCATCGGCACCGAAGAGCCGATTACTTACCCACGGTGGAGCGAAGCGAGGCCTGGAGTTCCGCCGCAACGCCGCCCGGCCGCCCGTCCGCCACCGGCCGCCCATCCAGCTCCACCACCGGCATCACCTCGCGGATGCTGGAGGAAGCGAACACCTCGTCCGCCGCAGCCAGCCGGGCGAGCGTGAACTCGCCCTCGATCACCTCCATGCCCCGCTCGGCGGCCGCCTGCATCAGCGTGTCGCGGGTGACGCCGGCCAGGATCCCCAGCTCCAGCGAGGGAGTGAACAGCCGCCCGCCCTCGCGGAACCAGATGTTCGACGTCGGACCCTCCAGCACCAGCCCTTCAGCCGAGAGAAACAGCGCGTCGTCCACGCCCCGCCGGTGCGCCTCCCGCTGCGCCGCCATGTTCACGGCATAGCTGGTGGACTTGACCCCGGGCAGCAGCCAGGGCGAGTCGCGGCGAGCACGCGCCCCGATCGCGAGCTGCAGCGAGGCCAGCGAGATGCCGCGCCCGCGCAGCTCGTCCAAGCCTTCGGGCAGAGCCGTCACCAGCGCGAACCCGACGCCGCCGTCGGAGCCCTCGCGGCCGCCCGTCCAGACCACCCGCAGCGTCGCGTCGGGACGGCCACAGGCGGCGACCGCGTCCAGCGCCAGCCGCGCCAGCGGCTCCGGATCGGGGAGCGGCAGGCCGAGCACCTCGGCCGATCCCACCAGCCGCTTGAGGTGCGCCTCCAGCCGGAACGCCCGCCCGTCGTAGACCCGCATCGTCTCGAACGCCGCCCGCCCGCGCAGGACGCCGGCGTCGTCGGCGTGCAGCCACGGCTGGTCGGGATCGACCACGCCCCGGCCCAGCACCGCCAGCGCCAGCGGCCGGCCGCTCACCGGTCGATCGGCTCGCGGTTCGGATCGTTCGCGGGGTCGTCCGCGGCCAGCACGTCATGCGACCAGTCGCGACGCTTCCAGGACGGAATCGGCGTCTCGCACTCGACGTGCGGCACGAACCGCGACCGCTGCACGAGCTGCATGTGGTGGATGTAGCGGGGGCAGTTGGGGAACACCTCGGTCGCCCTCACGCGCACCACGAGCTGCGCCTCGGGGTGCTCCGCCAGCAGCGGATCGCGCTCGTCGATCGAGGCCAGGCCGTTCAGCCGCATCCGCTTTCCCCGCTCAAAGTCGATGAACAGCAGCCCCACCCGCGGGTTGGCGAGCACGTTTCCCATCGAGAGGTACATGCCGTTTCCGTCGTAGCTGGGAAAGGCGATCGTGTGCGGGTCGAGCACGCGAACGAACCCAGGGTCGCCGCCCTTGTAGCTGCAGTTGGGGCTACCGTCGGCGTCCGCGGTGGCGAGGAAGAACATGTCCATCCGCTCGATGAACGCGCGATCGTCGTCGTCGATCGTGTCGCGCACCAGCCGCTCGTCGATCCGGTCCGCCAGGCGGCGGGTGTCGAAGCGGTCCTGGAAGTGGCGGTTGCCCTCGTGATAGGACGCCGGCATCGCGCTCTAGACTAGCCCGATGAGCGAGGCGGAGACGGTGGAGCTGTGGACGGACGGCGCCTGCTCGGGGAACCCCGGGCCGGGCGGCTGGGGGGCGATCCTGCGCTGGGGCGACCACGAGCGCGAGCTCTCGGGAGGCGAGCCCGATACGACCAACAACCGCATGGAGCTGATGTCGGTGATCATGGGCCTGGCCGCGATCACGCGACCGATGGACGTGATCATCCACACCGACTCCTCCTACGTCGAGCAGGCGTTCACGAAGGGCTGGCTGAGGAGCTGGCAGCAGAACGGCTGGCGGACCGCCGACAAGAAGCCGGTCAAGAACCAGGATCTGTGGCAGCGGCTGGCCGAGGAGGCGGCCCGCCACCGGGTCACCTTCCGCCGCGTGCGTGGCCACTCCGGCATCGAGATGAACGAGCGCGCCGACCAGCTGGCCGTCGCCGAGCGCGACCGGTACGCCGCGGTATGACGCTCTCGGCGCGAAAGAGCCACGCGCTGGAGCTGTTCGACGGCATCGCCGGCGAGTACGACCGCTGGGCGCAGCTGCTCTCGTTCGGCAACGACCGGCGCTGGCATGACCTGCTGGTCGATCGCCTCGACGTGCCCAGGGACGGCCTGGTGGCGGACGTCGCCACCGGCACCGCCGCGGTCGCGATCGAGATCGCGCGCCGTCACCGGTGCCGTGTGGTCGGCATCGATCAGAACCCGGCGATGCTCGAACGCGGCCGGCAACGGGTGCAGGCGGCGGGCCTGGACGAGCGGATCGAGCTCGTCCAGGGCGAGGCGGAGTCGCTGCCGCTCGACGACCGCTCGGTGGACGCGCTCGTCCACACCTACCTGCTGCGCTACGTCGATGATCCTCCGGCGGTGCTCCGCGAGCTGGCACGGGTGGTGCGTCCCGGCGGCGCGGTCGCCTCGCTGGAGTTCGGCGTGCCGCAGGGCGCCTGGTACCCCGCCTGGTGGGCCTGGACACGGATCGGCCTGCCAACCGCCGGGCTGGCGGCCGGTGGAGGCTGGTATCGCACCGGTCGCTTCCTGGGGCCCAGCATCGAGGGTTTCTGGCAGCGGCATCCGCTCGAACAGGTGCTCGGCTGGTGGCGCGACGCGGGAATCGAGGGGCTGCGGGTGCAGCGGCTCTCGGTGGGCGGGGCTGTCATCATCCGGGGCACCGTCCGCTGACCACCGAAGCAAGGGAGAATGCGATGCCGCAGGTCGATCTCACA
Source organism: Gaiellales bacterium (assembly GCA_033856955.1). Classification (GTDB taxonomy): domain Bacteria; phylum Actinomycetota; class Thermoleophilia; order Gaiellales; family JAICJC01; genus JAICYJ01. Next base: position 1,083 of record JAWVDZ010000146.1, on the reverse strand, counting down.
CAGCACCCCGTCAAGCCGACCGAGTACGGCCGCTGGCAGCAGCTGAACGGCCCGCTCGGCGTCGAGGCGTTCGGCGTGAACGCGATCGTCTGCGAGCCGGGCGAGCAGTTCGACATCGAGCACGACGAGTCCGAGACGGGCCATCAGGAGGCGTACGTCGTCGTCTCCGGCAGGGCCGAGTTCACGATCGGCGACGAGCGGGTGGAGGCCGGCCCGGGCGTGGTCGTCTCCGCCCCCGATCCCTCAATCACGCGCAGCTATCGCGCGATCGCTCCTGACACACGCATCGTCTGCATCGGAGCGCCGCCGATCGCGAAGGACGCCTACGGCGAATGGATCGACGAGGCGGGCGTCCACGACGTGAATCGCTAGGCGATCGAACCGCAGAAGCTGAGGATCACCCGGTCGAGCGCCTCCACGCAGCGATCAAGCTGGGCGAGGTCGACCCACTCGACCGCGGCGTGCGCTCCCTCGCCGCCGGGGCCGAAGATCACGGTCGGGATGCCGGCCGCCGAGAAGACGGCGCTGTCCGCCCAGTAGGGAACGCCGATCACGGGCGTGTCGCGTCCCAACGCGTCCAGCGCGCACTCCACGATCGCGGCGTCGCGCGCGACCTCGAACGGGTCGCGCACGAGCGTGGTGCGAAGCGTCGCCTGCAGCGGCGGATGCCGGCCGCGGGCGACCTCCAGCACGCCTTCCAGCTCAGCCTCCACCGCCTCCACCGTCTCACCGGGCAACGTCCGCCGTTCCAGCCCGAGCGTGCAGACCTCGGGGTAGGTGGAGAGCTCACGGCCGCCAGAGATCACCGAGGCGTGCAGCGAGCCCGGCCCCAGCAGCGGATGGTGAGCGCGCCCGGCCAGATCGCCGGCCAGCTCGTCGAGCGCCACCAGCACGTACCCCATGGCCGCGATCGCATCCAGCCCCTCCTCGGGGCGCGAGCCGTGTGCCGCCCGGCCGCGCACCTCGATCTCGTGCCAGGTGAAGCCCTTGTGGGCGATCGCCACCCCCATCGTCTCGCCGGTCGGCTCGGTCACGATCGCGGCATCGGCCTCGACCATGCCCGCGATCGAGTAGGCGCCGATC
>JAWVDZ010000145.1:0-3232 GCA_033856955.1 Gaiellales bacterium | reverse complement strand
CGCTGGTTCGAGCGCTACGGCACCCGCGTCGTCTTCTTCTCGCGCATGCTGCCGGTGATCCGGACGTTCATCTCCCTGCCGGCGGGGATCGCGCGCATGCCGCTGGGCAGGTTCACCGTGCTGACGTTCGTGGGCTGCCTGCCGTGGTGCCTGATGCTGGTCGGCATCGGCGACGCCGCGGGCGCAAATTGGGACACCTGGCACCACCGTCTGGGCTACCTGGACTACGTGGTGGTGCTGGCGTTGCTGGTCGCCGGCGGCTGGTGGCTACTGCGACGAAGGCGCGCGGCCTCGGTCTAGACTCGCCTCCCTGTGGCCGTTCCTCTGATGGACATCCGCGGGCAGTACGAGAAGCTCCTGCCCGAGATCAAGCAGCTCGTGGGCGACGTGATCGAATCGGGTCGCTTCATCCTCGGCCCGAACGTCCGGGCGCTGGAGGACGAGGTCGCGGCCACGATCGGCTACGGGCACGCGGTGGCCGTCGCCAACGGCACCGACGCGCTCGAGCTGGGGCTGCAGGCGCTCGGCGTCGGCGCCGGCGACGAGGTCGTGACCAGCGCGTACACCTTCTTCGCGACCGCTGAGGCGATCGCCCGCACGGGCGCCACGCCGGTGTTCGCGGATATCGACCCGGTCACGCTGTGCCTCGACCCGGCCGCCGCAGAGGCCGCCATCACCGAGCGCACGCGGGCCGTAATGCCCGTGCACATCTTCGGCCAGCCGGCCGATCTGGGCGCTTTTCGCGAGCTGGCCGACCGAAACGGCATCGCCCTGATCGAGGATGCCGCCCAGGCATTTGGCGCCAGCTTCGAGGACCACCACGTCGGCTCCTACGGCGACGTCGCCACGTTCTCGTTCTTCCCGACCAAGAACCTGCCCGCGATGGGCGACGCCGGCATGGCGATCGCGAGCAGCGAGGAGGTGGCCGACCGGATCCGCGAGCTGCGCTTCCACGGCTCCAGGGACAAGCGGACGTTCGAGCACGTCGGCGTCAACTCGCGGCTGGACGAGATGCAGGCCGTCATCCTGCGCCGCTTCCTGCCGGAGGTGAACGGCTGGAACGCGCTTCGCCAGGCTGCGGCCGACCGCTACCGCGACCTCGGTCTGGGTGAGCACGTCGCCCTGCCGGTGGTGGCGCCGCAGCGCACGCACATCTACCACCTCTACGTCGTGCGCACGCCCAACCGCGACGCGCTGCAGCGGCGGCTGAAGGATGCCGGGGTGGCGTCCGCCGTCTACTACGGCGAGCCGCTGCACCAGCAGCCGGTGTTCGCCCACCTCGGCTACGGCCGGGGCTCGCTGCCGGAGACCGAGGCGGCGGCGCGCGAGGGTCTTGCGCTGCCGATGTTCCCGACCCTGGTCGAGGCGCAGCAGGTCGAGGTCGTGAACGCGGTGCGCGGCGCCGCCATCGCGGCGGCGTAGTGCGCGTCTGGATCGACCTCACCAACTCGCCCCACGTGCCGATCTTCGCGCCGCTGGTGCGTCGCATGCACGCCCGCGGCTGGGACGTGTCGGTCACCGCCCGTGAGTTCGCGCAGACGCTCTCGCTGCTCGAGCTGCACGGCATCGAGCACACCGTGGTGGGACGCCACGGAGGCGGATCTCGGGCCGGCAAGGCGCGCGCCGCCGCCGATCGGGTGGCGGCCATGATCCGCCACGGCCGCCGGGGGCGGTTCGACGTCGCGGTCGCGCACGGCTCGACCGACCTGCCGATGGCCTGCCGGGTGCTTCGCGTCCCCAACGCGACCATGTTCGACTACGAGTACGCGCGGCTCCAGCATGGCCTCAACTGCCGGCTCGCGCAGCGCGTGCTGATGCCCGACGCGATCCCGGCCGATCGCGTAGCCGGCTACGGCGCCCGGCCGCCCAAGCTGGTGACGTACCCGGGGCTGAAGGAGGAGTACTACCTGGCCGACTTCGAGCCCGATCCCGCAGTGCCGCGAGCGCTGGGACTGGACGGCTCGCGCATCGGACTGGTGCTGCGGCCGCCGGCCGACCTGGCGCTCTATCACCGGTTCGAGAACCCGCTGTTCGACGAGCTGCTCGAGCAGCTCGGGCGCCGCGATGACATCTACGCGGTGGTTCTGCCGAGGACACCCGAGCAGGCGGAACGGATCCGGGCGCTCGCCCTGCCGGCGCTGCACGTTCCGGAGGATGCCGTCGACGGCCAGAGCCTGGTGGCCGGCGCCGACCTGGTGGTGAGCGCGGGAGGCACGATGAATCGCGAGGCGGTGGTGCTGGGGACGCCTGTCTACACGACGTTCGCCGGCCGCATGGGGGGCGTGGACGAGCGGCTGATCGCCGAGGGACGTCTGCGCTCCCTGGAGCGGCTGGAGGATCTGGTGGTGGAGCGTAAGCCGGCGGCTGTCGCCGGGCGCGTGCGCCGCGATCCCGAGCGGCTGATCGACCTCGCGCTGGCGGGGTTGGCCTCAGCCTGACCCGGCCGGCGGCTCGATCCGGATGCCGTAGCTGACGTCGCCCTGTGGGAAGGTCGCGAACACCTCGAGGATGCCGTGGCCGGTAAGCGTCCACTCGCTGCGCGTCGCCGCCGGCGCCTGCATCCGGTGACCTCCCAGCGACACCTCGATCGGCTTGGACGGGGTGAGGGCGAGCACCAGGGTGACCGTGTCGCCTTCAGAGACCTTCGCGGTGGCGAGATCCTTGAAGAGATCAAACGGCGCGGAATCTCCGCATGCGCTCGTCCCGCCGGTGCCCGAGATGACCATCCAGCAATAGCTCCCAACGGTCAGCTCTGTTCGTCCGTTCGACGTCTCGAGTAATGCCGGCGGCGGAGTCGTGGACGTCTCCCAGGCCGGCTGCGTCGAGACCGGCGGATCCGGCGACGAGCCGCCGCCGCTCGTCCCACTGTCGGTGCCGGTGGCGCTGCCACATCCCGCCACCACCGCAGCCGCTACAAGAACCAGAAAGATTCGCATCATGTGCCGTGTAGACGACAAGACGGATCGGAAGGTTCCCATAAGCCTCCCGAATGCCATGAGGTCTGACCCCTTAACATAAGCTGTCGTTATGGATCTGCGTCAGCTTCGCACGCTTGCCGAGGTCGTTGACCGCGGCTCTTTTTCGGCTGCCGCTGAGGCGCTTGGGATCAGCCAGCCGGCGGTCAGCCAGCAGATCCGGACGCTCGAGAGCGAGGTGGGGGCGAAGCTGGTCGAGAGGGGCCGGCGCAACAGGCTGACCGATCGGGGCCGGGTGGTCGACCGCTACGCCCGCC
>JAWVDZ010000144.1:0-6534 GCA_033856955.1 Gaiellales bacterium | reverse complement strand
GAGGTAGCGCACGACGCCGAGATCATGCGAGATGAACAGGTACGAGACCTTCTGGTCACGCTGCAGCTCGGCCAGCAGGTTCAGGATCGTGGCCTGCACCGAGACGTCGAGTGCCGAGGTGGGCTCGTCGCAGACGACCAGCTTCGGGTTGCCGGCGAAGGCACGAGCGATCGCGACGCGCTGCTTGAGGCCGCCGGACAGCGACGAGGGGCGCACGCTCAGGAACCGCTCCGCCAGCTTGACCGAGCTGGTCAGCTCCTGCAGCCGCTGCTCGCGGGCGTCGCCCTTCAGCCCCGCCAGCTTGGTCAGCGCGCGGCCGATGATGCGACGCACGGTGTGGCGGCGGTTGAGCGCCGAGTCGGGGTTCTGGAACACGATCTGGATCGCGCGCACCTGCTCGCCACTTCGCTTGCCGGTCTGCGGCGCCAGCGCAACGCCCTCGAGCTCGAGCGAGGCGCCCTCGTCGGGGGCGGTGATGCCGAGCAGGCAGCGGGCGAACGTGGTCTTGCCGCTGCCGGACTCACCCACCAGTCCCAGCGTCTCTCCCGGGTGGATGGCGAGGCTGACGCCGGTCAGCGCGTGCACGTCCTGGCCGGACTGGCGGAACGTCTTGGACAGCGCCTCGGCCCGCAGCACCGGCTTCCCGTTGCTGGTGGGCGCGGTCGCCGGCGGCAGCTCGCTGGGCGTGTCGCGGGGCAGGCTCTGGGCCTTCTCGTGGTACCAGCACCGGCTGGTGTGGCCGCCGCCGACGTCGACAGGCGGCGGCGGCTCTGTGCGGCAGCGGTCGTCGGCGAACGCGCAGCGCTCGGCGAACACGCAGCCGGGCAGATCCGCGCCCGGCACCGGCAGGAAGCCGGGGATGGTGTCCAGCCGGCCGTGATCCTTGCGCTGGCCACCGCGCGGCAAGCAGCGCAGCAGACCGACCGTGTAGGGGTGGTGGGGGTCGTTGAAGACCGTCTGGGCGTCGCCCTCCTCGACCAGCTTGCCGGCGTAGAGCACGCCCACCCGATCGCACATCTTCGAGATCACGCCCAGGTTATGGCTGATGAACAGCACCGAGCTCGAGAACTCCTGGCGCAGGGCGGCGACCAGGTCGAGCACCTCGGCCTCCACGGTGGCGTCGAGGCCGGTGGTCGGCTCGTCGAGGATCAGCAGCGCGGGGTTCGAGGCCAGCGCCATCGCGATCACGACCCGCTGCTGCATGCCTCCCGAGAGCTGGTGCGGGTAACGGCGCATCACGCTGCCCGCGTCGGCGATCTGCACCTTGCGAAGCATCTGCTCGGCCCGATCGCGGGCGTCGCTGCGCGACGCGCCGGCGATCTCGTACACCTCGGCGACCTGGCGGCCGACCTGGATCGAGGGGTTGAGCGCCCGGCCCGGATCCTGGTAGACCATCGACACGGCCGTCGCCCGGGTCTTTCGCAGCTCCTCGCCCCGCATCGCCAGCAGGTCGCGGCCGGCGACCGAGACCGAGCCGCCCAGCACCCGGCCGTTTCGCGGCAGGTAGCGCACGGCCGCCAGCGCCGCCGTCGACTTGCCGCAGCCGGATTCGCCAACCAGGCCGTAGGACTCGCCGGCAGCGACCGTGAACGAGAGCGACCTCAACACCTGGCGGTTGATGCCGCGCACGCGGTAGGCGACGTCCAGCTCGCGCACGTCCAGCGCCGCCTCGCGGGCGGGGGCGTCGATCGTGGCCGCGGACGCGTCGCTCATCGTTCCAGCACCTGAGACACTCCGTCCGCGAGCAGGCTCACGCCGATCACCAGCGAGGCGATGGCGAGGCCGGGGAACAGCGTCGGCCACCACGCGAAGCCGCCGGGAAGGTACTGGTAGTGGTCGGCGACCTGGACGCCCCAATCCGAGGACGGCGGCGGGATGCCGAAGCCGAGGAACGAGAGCGTCGCGACGGTGAAGATGGCGTAGCCCAGGCGCACCGTGAACTCGACGATCACCGGCTGCAGGACGTTGGGCAGGATCTCGACGAACAGGATGTAGGGCGCCCGTTCGTTGCGAAGCCGCGCCGCTGAGACGTACTCCAGATCGCGCTCGACGAGCACCGCCGTGCGCACGGTGCGGGCGATCAGCGGTGCGAAGACGAACCCGACCACCAGGATGGTCGTCTTCTTCGACGGGCCGACGGAGACGATCGCGAGCAGCGCCACGATCACCACGGGAAGCGAGAGCACGGCGTCCACCAACCTGCCCAGCACGTCGTCGACGATGCCCCGGAAGTAGCCCATCACAAGCCCCAGGGCGGTGCCGCAGACGGTGCCGAGCAGCGTCGCGGCCGGTGCGATCACGAGGATGTCCCGGGCACCCGCGATCACCCGTGCGAACACGTCGCGTCCGTTTCTGTCAGTGCCGAACCAGTGTGAGCCCGATGGGCCCTCGAGGATGTGGACGGAGAGGCCGTTGGGGTTCTGGAAGAACCGGGCCTGGAAGATCGCGCACAGGATCCAAAAGCCGACGATGGCCGCGCCGGCCAGGAAGGTCTTCGAACGCGTGAACGCCCGCAAGGTCTCGCGCCGCTGGATGCTGAGCGCGGACCGTGGTGCGGCGACGTCGACCGTGCTCACTCGGCGCTCCCGTGCCGGATCCGCGGGTTGAGCAGCGAGTAGAGGACGTCCGCCGCCAGCGTTGCGAGCAGGAAGACCGCCCCTACGACCATCGCCCCACCCTCCAGCATCGGCACATCGTGAGCCGCGGCGGCATTGAAGATCAGCCGGCCGATGCCCTGATAGTTGAACAGGATCTCGACCACCACCAGACCGCCGATCAGATATCCCAGCTGGGTGGCGATCACCGTGATCGTCGGCAGCAGCGCGTTTCGCATCGCGTGACGCCAGATCACCGTGCGGCGCGGCAGGCCCTTCAGCACCGCCGTGCGCACGTAGTCCGAGTCGAGCGCCTCGACCATGCCGGCCCGCGCCATGCGGGCGATGTAGCCGAACAGCACGCCGGAGAGCGCGATGGCGGGCATCAGCAGGTGCTGAACCTGGCTGCCGATGCCGCTGCCCGGCTCCCATGTGGCCGAGATCGGCAGCACGTTCAGCCAGATGCCGAACACCGCGATCAGCACAACACCGGTCACGAACTCCGGCACGGCCGACAGCGAGAGGCCGGTGATCGTGATGCCGCGATCGGCGGCACTGCCGAGTCTCAGCGCCGCGATCGTTCCGCCGATCAGACTGAGCGGAACGACGATCAGGAACGCGACCAGCGCCAGCTCGAACGAGTGGCGAAGCGCGGTGGTCAGTTGCGGGCGCACCGGTACCTGGAGCTTCTGGGACGTACCGAAGTCGCCATGGACGACGCCGGTCACCCACTCCTTGTACTGCGTCAGGGCGGGCTTGTCCGTGCCCAGCTGGTGGTTCAGCGTCGCCACCGCCGTTGGGCTAGCCAGCGGTCCCAGGATGGAGCGGCCGACGTTACCCGGCAGTAGCTGGATCGAGCAGAACACCCACACCGAGATCAGCCACAGCGTGATGACTGCGAGTCCGAGTCGGCGGAGGATGAAGCGTGCCATGGCCGGATTTGGGAGTGGTCCCTACCGCCGCCCGCCGGGTGGCCGGCGACGGTAGGGGAGGGGGAATCAGGTGGTGAAGCCGGCCTTCTCGAGCTGCACGTGGCCGACCGGGGTGATCACGACTCCCGCGAGCGACTTCTTGGTCGCCCCCAGGAAGTCGTAGAAGTAGAGGAACATGATCGGCGTCTCGTCCAGCAGCAGCGTCTCGATCTGCTTGGCGATGCCCTTCTGCGTCTGGAGGTCTGTGGCGCCGAAGTACTGCTTGACGAGCCCGTCGTAGGTCGGATTCTTGAAGTGCGCCGAATTCCATGTCCCGGTCGAGAGCAGCGGCGCACCGAGCAGCACGTTCGGCACGCTGCGGTGAGCGTAATCGGTGATGCCCATCGTGGAGTCCAGCCAGGGTGAGTTGCCGAAGGTGAAGTCGCCGTAGTACACGGTCGGGCTCTGCTGGAGGATGTTGACGTTGATTCCGGCCTCTTTGGCGTTGGCCTGGATCTGGAGCGCGAGATCCGGAATCTCGTATGCCTTCTCGGTGTTGAGCGTGACCGAGAAGCCGTTGGCCATGCCCGCGTCCGACAGCAGCTGCTTGGCCTGCTCGATGTCCTTCGCCCGCTGGGGCACGGAGGTGTCGGTCGAAGGGTACTGGGGGGCGAACGGGCTGTCGTTGCCGAGCTTCGCCTTGCCCGCGAACAGCGCCTCGATGATGCCGGGCCGATCCATGCTCAACGCCATCGCCTGTCGCACGCGCTTGTCGGTGAACGGCGCCTTGTCGTTTCGCATGTGCACCTGGCGGTGCGCCGTCGAGGGGACGTCGATGATGGTGTATGCGGGGTCGGTCAAGAGAGCACGGCCGCCGGACACCGAGATCTGGCCGACGCAGTCGACCGTGCCACCCTGAAGCGCCTGGATCTGCGGCGGCTCGTCCTCGTAGAACGTGAACTCGACGCGATCGGGCAGCGCCGGGTTGGCCTTGTCCCAGTAGGCATCGTTGCGCACGAACGAGGCGCCGACCTGGGTGGTGTATTTCTCCTTTTTGAACGGGCCGGTGCCCATGAACGTGTTCTGGAAATCCTTCGGATCGCTGCCGTTCTTGATGATGATCGCGTTGTAGTTGTCCCGCGAGACCAGGTAGGGGAAGTTGCCGTTGGGCGCGAGCAGCGTGAACTTCACGGTCAGGTCGTCGACCGCGGTCGTGCCACCCTTGTCGAGCACGCCGCCGAACACCGAGAGCGCGTTCGATCCGCCCTTGGAGTCGGAAAGCAGATCCATCGTGTAGACGACGTCTGCCGACGTCATCGGTGAGCCGTCCTGGAAGGTGACGCCGCTCTTGAGCTTGAACGTCCACTCGGAGGCGTCCGCGTTCGGCGTCCAGCTGTCGGCCAGGTGGCCGGCCAGCTCGAGCGTCTCGGGATCGGCGATGGTCAGGAACTCGCCCACCTGGCCGAGCATGCAGAGGCCGCCCTGGTCTCCGACGGTGACCGGGTTGATGGCGCCGGTCGGAACCACGATCGCGACCTTGATCGTGCCGCCCTTCTTGGGCGTGCCACCGCCGCCGGTCGATCCGGAGCCGCCACCGCTGTTGTTGGCGCCGCCACAGGCGGCGACGATCATGGACAGGAGCGGGATGCTCATGCCCATCACGGTGCCGCGGCGGACGAACTCGCGGCGCGTGATCCGGCCGGCGATCATCTCATCGATCAGGTGGTTCTCCAGCTCGCTGCTCGTGCGGCGAATGTCGTCCATCGCTCCTCCTTAGCCCCAGCGCCGGGACGGTTTTACCGAAAAAATGGATCAGCGTTCTGCTCGTAGGCCAGACATCCGGGGTGGTATTTCACACCCCGCCATTGTTGTCAAGGACGGTTCCTTGACTTTGCCGTACCATCCGTTCACAATCGCCCGTGCCATCTGACGAACGGCGTCCTTTTGACGGAACAACTCGATGATGACGGAAGAGGCGCACTCTACAGCGCTGAGCCGGCTGTGGCCGGTGACCGCAGCGACAGGCCGCGCGGCTCGCCGGGCGTCAACGCGGCGCTCTCCGTGCTCGAGCTGCTGGTGGCGCGAGGTCCGCTGACGCTGTCGGACATCGCCCAGGAGCTCGGCCTCGCCAAGAGCACGCTGCACCGCATCTGCTCGGTGCTGGTCGATCGCGGCTGGGCGGCACGCGACGATGACGGCCGGTTCGCGCTCGGGATCCGGGCGCTTGGCATCGGTGCGCGGGCGGGGGATCTGCCCATCATCACCGCGTTCCGCGGCGTCGCCACGCGTCTGCTGACGCACCACGACGAGACGATCTGCCTGGCCGTGGTGGACGGCGACGAGTCGGTGTTCATCGCGGTCGAGGAGACGTCGCAGCCGGTGCGCCTGGTTACGCATGTCGGCAGCCGCACGCCGGCGTTCGCCTCCGCCAGCGGCCGCGTCACGCTGGCCTCGCGCTCGGCCGAGTCGGTCGACAGCGAGTTCGGCGGCCGTCCCCTCGTCACCCCCACCGGCCGAAGGCTGCGGGGCGTGTCGGAGCTGCATGAGATCCTGGACGGCGTGCGCCGGGACGGGGTGGCCGAGAACCACGAGGAGACCGCCATCGGCCTCTACGCGGTCTCCACGCCGGTGGCGAACGCAAACGGCGTGGTGCTGGCGGCGCTGACGATGTGCGTTCCCACCTCCCGCATGAGCCCGGAGCGTCGTGAGCTGCTGGTGGCGGACCTGCGCGAGGCCGGCAGCCGGCTCTCGGCGGACGTGGCCTGGCTTCCCGCGCACAACGCCCGCCGAGCCGAGGCGCCGCGATGAGAGCTGTCGTGTTCGCCGGCGCCGGTGGGCCGGAGGTGATGCGAGACGAGGTTCGCGACGATCCGGTGCCCGGCAGCGGCGAGGTGCTGGTGGCTGTCACGCATGCCGGGCTCAATCCGGCCGACATCCATCAGCGGGCCGGAAACTACCCCGCGCCGCCCGGCTCACCGCAGGACGTCCCCGGCCTCGAGGTGGCCGGCGAGGTGCTGGCGGGTGGCGAC
>JAWVDZ010000143.1:0-2934 GCA_033856955.1 Gaiellales bacterium | reverse complement strand
CGCGACGAGTACCCCGACCGGCTCTCGGGCGGACAGCAGCAGCGGGTCGCGATCGTGCGGGCGCTCGCCACCAAGCCACAGCTGATGCTGCTGGACGAGGTGACCAGCGCGCTCGACCCGGAGCTGGTGGCCGAGGTGCTGAGCGTGATCCGCGAGTTGGCGGAGGGTGGCATGACGATGCTGATCGCCACCCACGAGATGGGCTTCGCACGCGACATCGCAAGCCGCGTGTGCTTCCTCGACGCCGGCGTGCTGCTCGAGCAGGGCCCGCCGGGCCAGATCTTCAGCGCCCCCAAGGAGGAGCGCACACGTCAGTTCCTGCAACGAATCATCGAAGCCGGGAGGTTGTAGACATGCCGCGCGAGCACACGATCGATCCGTCCGTGATCCACCATCACTGGGACAACCGTCTGGAGCCGGCGCTGGTGATCCAGCCCGGCGACACCGTGCACTACGACCTGCTGATGGCGGGCGACGGGCAGGTGGCCGAGGACGGGATGGCCGAGACGACCGTGTTCGACTGGGACCTGCTCTACAACCTCTCGGGACCGGTGTTTGTGGAAGGTGCCGAGCCGAGCGACACGCTCTCGATCGAGATCCTGGCGCTGGAGACGGGCGAATGGGGCTGGACGTCGGTGCTGCCCGGCTTTGGCCTTCTGCCCGACGACTTCCACGAGCCGCACCTGCACATCTCCAACCTGCGCGGCGGAGGGCGGGTGCCGTTCGCGGACGGCATCAGCATCCCGCGGGCGCCGTTCCTGGGCACGATGGGCACCCACCCGGACGACCCCGTCGAGGCGAACCCGTTCCCGCCGCATAAGGGCGGCGGCAACATCGACAACCGCCACCTGGTGGCGGGGACGACGCTGCTCTTGCCGGTGTGGCTGCCGGGGGCGCTGTTCTCGTGCGGCGATCCACATGCCGCGCAGGGCGACGGCGAGGTGTGCGTCAGCGCGATCGAGTGCCCGATGCGAGGCAGCCTGCGGTTCGACGTGATCAAGCGTTCGATCGCGGCGCCAAGCTTTCGCTCCCCAGGGCCGTTGTCAGTGGAGACAGCGGGCCGCGGCTATCACTCCACGATGGGCATCGCCCCCGATCTGATGGAGGGTGCACGGATGGCCGTGCGGGCAATGATCGAGTGGCTGGGCCACGAGCACGGGCTGGAGGCGGTCGACGCCTACGTGCTGTGCAGCCTGGCCGGCGACCTCAAGGTGCACGAGGTCGTCGACGCCGGCGTCTGGAACGTCGGCTTCGCGATGCCGCTGGAGGTCTTCGAGCGGTGACCGGCCGCGGCGATGGCATTGGTACACTGCGCCGCCGGGGCCGTTAGCTCAGCTGGTAGAGCAGGGGACTCTTAATCCCAAGGTCACAGGTTCGATCCCTGTACGGCCCATCCAGGAACCGGCGTGTCGAGCGCGCTCGCCTGCAACGGACGCGCTCCCAGTGGCCGCCGACATCCTTTGGTGCCGGTCGCGCAGCGCTCAGGCATGGTGCCGGATTCGCCGATGAGATGTGAAGTCTCAAGGAGGACCGTGTACGAACCCAACATCCCTGAGGTGAACGCTGCCGCGGTTGAGGACGGGGTTCGCCGCGTACGCCAGCGTCCGCTCCTGTACGGGTTGCTGGTCGTCGCCTTCTTTGGATTCGGCCTCTGGTACATGACCGGCGGGAGCGCCACCGGCAGCCCCCATCAAGCGGAACAGTTGATCCTCACCGGCGGAGGCGACGAGACCTTTGCCCCCCAGGGCACGGCTGCGACCGTTCACTGCACCCAGAACAGCCAGAGCTTCATCGCCCGGCTGTACGGCCTGGTCGACGGCAGAAGCGCAGGCAATCAATCGACCGCGCCGCCAACCTATTACACCTGCGACGGAACCAGTACAACCGGCCAGCCGATGTACTGGTGCGTCACCTACCCGCCTCGAATGGACCACTTCGACCAAACCCCAAACGTAACGGGACGGCTGCCGAACACCTCCTGCCCGAGCTAGCCAGGAGCACTCGCTTCGGGAGAAGCTTGGGTGGCGCGACTATCGTCAACCCCCATGACGACCACACCGGAGCAGCCCTGCCCGATCTGCCGCAGCGGCCGGCCGTCGGATCTCATCGGTGACCTGCCGAGCGTCTGGGTAACCGCCGCAGCGCTCGCCCCGCTTCCGGGGTACGCCTGCGTGGTCGCGAAGCGGCACGTGGTCGAGCCGTTCCAGCTTCCGCCAGCCGAGATGGCGGCCTTCTGGTCGGAGTGCATGACGGTGGCCCGAGTTCTTCATGACCTGCTGCACCCGCTGAAGATGAATTACGAGATCCACGGCAACTCGATCCCCCACCTTCACCTCCACCTCTACCCCCGGTTTCGGGGAGACCCCTACGAGGGGCGTGCGATCGACGGACGCTCGACGTCGTTCGAGCGTTCGCCGGAAGACCTGGAGCGGATCCGCGGCGCCGTCGAACCACTCTGCGGCCTGAAGCCGGACTGACCTACACGAGCTCGGGAACAGCGTCGAGCGCCGCGACCTGTCCGGCGATCGCCGTCGCCAGGCCGATCAGGGCGTCGAAGGTGTCCACGCCGTACCGGTGGCCGCCGACCGCGACCACCAGAGCGCCCTGCTCGAACTCGATCCGGGTGCCCTCCTGCGCGCAGTCGAGCAGGTCGACGATCAGCGCGGGAGTGAACAGGCGACGCACCGCGATCTCCGAATCCTCGTCCGCCACCGTCAGCCGGAACCTGTCCCGCAGCTCGGCGGACTCCAGATCCACAACCCTGTCCGGACTGAGCCTGGACGCGACTCCGTCCAGCACGTCGCCTCCGGCGTGCCGAGGCATCAGCGAGAACCGAATCACGCCGGAGAGCCCCGTGACGACCTCGAGCACCGTGTAGTGGCGCGGCGGCCGCCGGGTCTCGGTCACGGTGCCGTCATCGTGGTACTGCCGGTG
>JAWVDZ010000142.1:0-7059 GCA_033856955.1 Gaiellales bacterium | reverse complement strand
AGTAGAGCCCGATCACGCGGCCCCGCAGAAGGTCGGGTGACCGCAGCTGGAGCAGCGAGTAGTCATTCGACGTCCAGAGCGTGAACGACAGCCCGGTCATGAACAGCAGCGCCGATGCAGTCGCCGTGGTGCCGGCCGGAGCCAGTGCCAGCTGTGAGAGTCCGAAGCCGGCTGTTCCCGCAAGCAGCACGGGCCAGCTCGCCCGGCCCAGCGACGCCGAGGCGAGCGCGCCGGTCAGCGCGCCGACGCCGAAGAAGGCGGTCAGCGTACCGAACACCTCCGGGCCGCCGCCCAGCGTCTGCTTGGCCAGCACGGGCAACAGGACGTTGAAGTTGACCGAGAGCGTGCTGACCACCATCACCACCATCAGCGCCAGCAGTACCTCCGGCGTGCGGGCGACGTAGCGGAACGCCTCCCCGGTTCCGCGCAGCAGCGAGGGCCGCTCGGCGTTGGCGCCGCGCGGAAACATCTCGTCTCTTCGCATCATCAGCAGCCCGGCCAGCACGGCCGCGAAGCTGATCGTGTTGGTCAGGAAACAGACGCCCACGCCCGCAACCGCCACCACGATTCCGCCGGCGGCGGGGCCGACGACGCGGGCGGCGTTGAACAGGCTTGAGTTCAGCGCGACCGCGTTCGGCAGCTCCTCGCGTCCCACCATCTCGAACGTCAGCGCCTGGCGGGCGGGCGCATCCAGCACCAGCACGGTGCCGCGCAGCGCCGCCAGCAGCAGGACTTCCCAGGCCGTGATCACGCCTGCCAGCGTCAGCACAGTCAGGATCGCGGCGATCGCCATCGAGACGACCTGCGTCCAGATCACGGCCAGGCGGGCGTCCAGCCGGTCGACGATCACGCCTGCGAACAGCCCGAACACGGTGAAGGGCAGGAACTGGCACAGCGCCAGCAGGCCGACCGCGACAGGTGAGTGGGTCAGCTCCAGCATCAGCCACGCGGTTGCGATGTTCTGCATCCAGGTGCCACTGACCGAGATCACCTGGCCGGTGAAGAACAGCCGGTAGTTTCGGTGTCGGCGAAGGCTCGCGAACGTGCGGCGGTTGGCGCGCAGCAGGGCTGCGGTCACGCCGGCTCGCTCTCGAGCAGCTCGAGCAAGGGCTCGATCGCGCTGTCGACGGCGGCCAGCTGCTCCGACGTGAGGTGGTTGAGCCGCGCCGCCAGCCAGGCCGTGCGACGCGAGCGGGCGGAGCGAAGCACGCGATGGCCGGACTCGGTCAGCTCGAGGCCGACCCTGCGGCGATCCGTGCCGGTGCGGCTGCGAGTCAGCAGCCCAGCCGTCTCCAGCCGGGTCAGTGCGGTGGACATGGAGGCGGCCGAGACGCCCTCGCGGCGGGCGAGGTCGCGCACGCCGATGCCGGAGTTGGTGCGCACCGCGTGCAGCAACGCGGCCTGCCCTCCGGTGATGCCGAGCGGGGCCAGCTCGCGGCGCAGGTGGCGGGAGATCTGGAGCAGCACCGGCCGCAGGCGGTTAGCCACGTCGACCGGCTGAATAGTCGTTAGCATACCTAATAGTTTAGCAGGCTACCGACGATGAGGCCTACCGCCGTTCGGGGGATCAGGCGACCTCGGATTCGGCCGCCGCCACCATCCGCTCCAGCTCCGCGAAGGCCGAGCTCCAGACCTCGGAGCTGGCCAGATCGACGCCCAGCTGGCCCAGCAGCTCGGCCGGCGACGCCGATCCTCCCGCGGCCAGGAACTCCATGTACCCGGGCACGAAGGCCTCTCCCTCGGCCCGCCAGCGGGCGTACAGCGCCAGCGCCACCAGCTTTGCGAACACGTAGGCGTAGGTGTAGAAGCGCGTCGAGATGAAGTGGGGAATGTACGACCAGCCGTACGCGTAGCCCTCGGGCAGCGCCACGGAGTCGCCGTAGTAGCGGACGTTCTCCTCGATCCAGATCGCGCCCAGCCGCTCCGGGGTGAGCGTTTGCGCTCCCGCCCGGATGGCGTACGCGCGCTGCTCGTAGCGAGCCAGCACGGTCTGGCGGTAGATGGTCGCGAACGCCCCCTCGGCGCGTGCCGCCAGCAGCACCCTCCGTGTCTCGGCGTCGTCCTCATGTGCCAGCAGGTGGTCGTATGCGACGAACTCCGCGAACGTCGAGGGCACCTCGGCCAGCGCCAGCCCGGTGTGGGCGGAGTGGGGAGTCTGGGCTTCGTGCGAGAGCTGGAAGTGCATGCCGTGGCCGAGCTCGTGGGCCATCGTCAGCACGTCGTTCATGTTGTCCGTGTAGTTCAGCATCACGTAGGGCCGCGCATCCTGGGCGACCGGAGAGCAGAAGGCGCCGCCGCGCTTGCCCGCCCGCGGCTCGGCGTCCACCCGCTGCTCCGCGAAGAACCCGTCGGCGATCTCGCGCATCCGGAGCGAGAAGACCGAGAACGAGGCATCCACCAGCGCCCGCCCCTCGTCGTAGTCCACCGACCGCGCGTTACCCACGGGCGCGTACTGGTCGGCCAGCTCGAGCCGCTCGATGCCAAGCATCGCCGCCTTGGCGACGAACCATCGCTGGGCGAGCTCGTAGCGCGCCTCGACCGCCTCCATCATGGCGTAGACGACGTCGCCCTCCAGCTCGTTCTGCAGATGGGTGGGCTCCATCGGATCGTCGCCGTATGCCCGCACCCGGTCGAGCACCAGCCGGTCGCCGACCAGCGAGTCGTAGCAGTGGGCGAGCACCGGCAGCCGCGGCTCGAGCGCCGCGTACAGCGTCTCCAGCGAGCGAAGCCGCACGTCGCGGCGGGGGTCGTGCACGTAGGCCAGCAGCCGGTCGATGGTGTGCGGCTGATCGCCGTCGCCGCCGTCGAAGGGCACCTCGATCGTCGACGTCGTCTGTCCGTACAGTGCCTGCCAGGCCGAGACCGCCGCCGGGTCGCGCTCGCCCAGCGCCCGCTCCTCGGGCTCCGACAGCACATGGGGGCGATACCGGCGCTGAGCCATGATCTGGTGCCGGTCGCGGGCCAGCTGCGGCGACTCCGCCAGCGCGTGGGCCGGCCCGTCGGGCAGCGCCAGCCACTCGAGCTCGAAGAAGCGAAGCAGATTGGCCGCCTCGACCAGGCCCTGCTCGACGGCCGCTCCCAGGTCGCGGTTCTCCTCGCTGGTGACGTCGACAGCCTTTCTCAGCATGGCGTAGGACGAGATCCGAGACAGCGTGTTCTCGATCTCACCCAGCTGGGCGAGAGCCTCGGCCATCTCGGCGGGGGTGATCGACTCCAGCTTCCCCCGCCACCGCTGCTCGAACTCGCGTGCCCGTTCCAGCGTCGGTGCGATTGCGTCGCGAGCGGCCTGTGGGGACTCGAACAGCGGCGAGAGGTCCCAGCGCACGCCTGAGGCCTGGGTCAGCGTCATGCGCCGCAGTCTAGGCAAGGAGCAGGCCAGCCAGCGCAGCCGTTCCCGGCCTAGACCAACTGGCCGTAGAATCCCGTCTTCAATGGAGCGCTACGACCCCCATGCGATCGAGGCCCGCTGGCAGGCGGTGTGGGACGCCGAACGGATCCACGAGGTGCCCAACCCGAAGCCTGGCGAGGACACGTCGCGCCTGATGTACGTGCTCGAGATGCTGCCCTACCCGTCCGGCGACCTGCACATGGGGCACGTCAAGAACTACACGATGGGCGACGTGGTCACGCTCTATCGCCGCCGGAACGGCTGGCGCGTGATGCATCCGATGGGCTACGACGCGTTCGGGCTGCCGGCCGAGAACGCCGCCATCAAGAGCGGCACGCACCCCGCCGTCTCGACCCGCGAGAACATCGCCGCCATCCGCGTGCAGATGAAGCGGATGGGGTGGTCGATCGACTGGACGCGCGAGCTGTCCACGGCCGACCCGAGCTACTACCGCTGGACGCAGTGGATCTTCCTGCGTCTGTTCGACGCCGGCCTGGCGTACCGCAAGAACTCGCTGGTGAAGTGGTGTCCCAACGACCAGACGGTGCTGGCCAACGAGCAGGTGATCGACGGCCACTGCGAGCGCTGCGGCGCGGAGGTGGAGGCGAAGAACCTGGAACAGTGGTTCTTCAAGATCACGGACTACGCGCAACGGCTGCTGGACGATCTCGAGCACGTGCACTGGCCCGATCGGGTCGTCACCATGCAGCGAAACTGGATCGGCCGAAGCGAAGGGGCGGAGGTGGTGTTCAGGGTGCAGGACGATCCGTCGCTCGAGATGCCGGTCTTCACGACCCGGCCCGACACGCTGTTCGGCGCCACCTTCTTCGTGATCGCGCCTGAGCATCCGCTGGCGCTCGAGCTGGCCCGCGGAGGCGAACGCGAGGCCGAGGTGGCGGATTACGTGCGCCACACCGGTGCGTTGTCGGCGGTCGAGCGGGCGGGCGAGAAGCAGAAGACCGGCGTCTTCACCGGCCGCCACGTGGTCAACCCGGTCAACGGCGAGGCGATCCCGGTGTGGGTGGCGGACTACGTGCTGATGGAGTACGGCACCGGAGCGATCATGGCCGTGCCGGCCCACGACGAGCGCGACTTCGAGTTCGCGCGCGCCTACGACCTGCCGGTCCGGCGGGTGGTGGCGCCGCGCGAGGGAGAGGCGACGGACGACGAGGCCTACACCGCCCACACCGAGGACGAGGTGCTGGTCAACTCGGACCGCTTCACGGGCATGAGCGCGGTCGAGGGCAAGCGCGCGATCATCGAGTGGCTGCAGGAGGAAGGCCGTGGCGAGGGCCGGGTCGCCTTCCGGCTGCGCGACTGGCTGCTGTCGCGCCAGCGCTACTGGGGCTGCCCGATCCCGATCATCCACTGCGACCAATGCGGGATCGTGCGTGTGCCCGACGATCAGCTGCCGGTGCTGCTGCCCGACGTCGAGGACTACGCGCCGCGCGGCCGCTCGCCGCTGGCCGCTGCGGAGGACTGGGTGAACGTTGAGTGCCCCGAGTGCGGCGGGCCGGCCCGGCGCGAGACCGACACCATGGACACGTTCGTCGACTCGTCCTGGTACTTCCTGCGCTACGCCGACCCGGACAACGACACCGCGCCGTTCGATCGCGCGATCGTGGACATGTGGCTGCCGGTCGACCAGTACATCGGCGGCGTCGAACACGCGATCCTGCATCTGATGTACGCGCGCTTCTTCACCAAGGCGCTGTACGACCTCGGCCACGTCGGCTTCACGGAGCCGTTCGCGAACCTGTTCACGCAGGGGATGATCCACTACATGGGCGCCAAGATGTCCAAGTCGCGGGGCAACATCATCCGGCCGGATGAGTACATCGAGCGATACGGCGCCGACACCACCCGGCTCTACACGCTGTTCCTGGGGCCGCCCGATCAGGACGCCGAGTGGCAGGACGGCGGCGTCGCCGGCCAGCACCGCTTCCTGGCGCGGCTGTGGCGTTTGGTCAACGAGACGGTCGAGCAGCATGGCACCGGCATCCCGTCGGCTGCCGCGGCCGAGGGTGACGGTGCCGCCCTGGTTCGAAAGACGCACTGGGCGATCGACAAGGTCAGCAACGACATCGGCGACCGGTTCTCGTTCAACACCGCCCAGTCGGCCGTGCACGAGCTGGTGTCGGCGATCCAGGACGCGGACGGAGCCGACGGCGAGCAGCTGCGGTTCGCCTGCGCGACCGCGGTCAGCCTGATCCATCCCTACGCGCCGCACATCGCCTGCGAGCTGTGGCAGCGTCTGGGCGGGGAGCGGCTGTGGGACGAGCCCTGGCCGCAGGCCGATCCCGCGATGCTGGTCGCCGACAGCGACGTCTACGCAGTCCAGGTGAACGGCAAGCTGCGCGGCCAGGCGGTGGTGGCCGTGGGTGCGGATAGGGAGACGGTGCTGGCAGCGGCCCGCGCGGTGCCCAACGTGGCGGCGCACATCGACGGAAAGTCCGTGATCAAGGAGATCGTGGTGCCGGGCAAACTGGTGAACCTGGTGGTGCGCGAAGGCTGACGGCGCGTATCGCGGGCGTCGTGGCCGGTTCGCCACGCCTTCGTGACGCCCCGGGCGATGATCTGTGACGGCCCGTCGGGGAGCATCGTCGTGTGCTTCCGATCGCTCCTCACCGCCTTGCCCTGTACGCCGCCCTCGCGCTGGTCGTGATCGTGATCGGCTGGCGCTCGCACGGATCGTCGCCGGCCAACGCCTACGACCAGCCGGTCACATCCGCCCCGGCTCCATCAGCCGCGGAGCAGGTGGTGGTGGTCGACGTGACCGGGGCGGTTCGGCACCCCGGCGTCTACCGGTTCCCGTCCGGCGCGCGGGTGCTGGACGCGGTGCGAAAGGCGCGCGCCGGGCGCCGTGCCGACCTCTCGGGTCTCAACCTCGCGGAGCGGCTGGCCGACGGAGAGCAGATCGTGGTGCCGCGCAAGGGCGAGGCGGCGGCTCCGTCGACGACATCCCAGGGTGCCGGCTCCCCGATCGTCCACCTCAACTCGGCGACATTGGAACAGCTCGAGACGCTCGACGGCGTCGGGCCGGCCCTCGCCCAGCGGATCATCGACTTCCGTTCGCAGCACGGAGGCTTCCGGTCGCTCGACGAGCTGGATCAGGTGAGTGGCTTCGGCCCCGCCCGGATGGCCGCGCTGAACGGGCATGTCGCATTGTGAACCGGCCACCCGGATCGTGCTGGCGGCCCTTGCCGGCCTGGTGGCTGCGGCGATCGGGTCGCCCCTCCTGGGGCTGCTCGTCGCGATCCCGTGGCGGCCGCGGGCGCTGCTGGCCGCGACCGCGATACTGGCGGCGGCGTGGGGCGGCGTGCGCGTGGCCGATATCGATCATCGAGCGCTGCGGCCGGGGCCGATCGAGGCGGTGGTGGTGGTGACCGCGGCGCCGAACGGCGACCGCGCGATCGTGCGGGTGCCCGCCGCGGAGGAGGACGCGCTGCTGGTCGCCCGCGGCGAGCGGCCGATGCTGGGCGGCGTCTACCGGGCGACCGGGCGGCTCGAGTCGCCCGATCCCGAGGTTCGCGGCTACTACGCGACTCAGGGAGTCCACCTCGAGCTGCGGGCGTCGCGACTGGTGCAGCTGGGCGAACGTGGCGGCGGCTGGGCGCTGATCGACCGTCTGCACGAAGCGGCGCTCGCACGGCTCGGCGCCGGTCGCGACC
>JAWVDZ010000141.1:0-8273 GCA_033856955.1 Gaiellales bacterium | reverse complement strand
GAGGCGATCGATGCGGCGGCGGAGGCACGGGGCGGCGGGGTGGGCGGGAGCGTGTGAAAGGTCAACGCGGTGCCGGATTTGTCGCATTCGTCGCCGGCGTTGCCCTTGTCATAGCAGTGGTAGGGGGTATTTGGATCACGACGTTGCAAGCGGATCACGGTGTGACTGTCGGCGGACCGCTTGCGTGCCCCGGCTGCTCCCTTGAGTCTGTCTCATTGTCGGTACGGGCCGGTTCACCATTCATATACGGCATGGTTGCACTGTCCAACAGCCATCAAGCGCAGACCGTCGTGGTGGATGACGTGACTCCGGTGTCGATCACACCGGGCCTCTCCGTGTTAGACAGGTGGGGCGTCACGCCCGGAGTCCGCGAATCTTTCGACCTCGACTATCCCGGAGCCGTCCTCGAGGGTCGATTGAGACCGATTGCCGGTTTTGTTGTCCCCGCGCAGACGGGTCCGGGTGCGAAACCCGGCCAGTACACCGCGGCGATCGGATTGCGCGCATCAAGCCCAGGGGCGTACGAAATCCGGGAGGTGCGGATCCACTACCACGTCGGCACTGAGCGCTACGAGATCGTTGTGCCCGAATATGCGCGGATCTGCGCGGTGACCGGCGATCCACTGAAGACCGACTGCGCGCTACCGAAGACCGACTGAGAGCCGACGCGCGGATTCGAACCGCGGACCCCATCATTACGAGTGATGTGCTCTACCAACTGAGCTACGTCGGCAACCCGGCTCAACCACGCGGCAGAGCCGAGGCACGATTCTAGCCCGTCCCGCGCCGACCGCGCCTGCCTCCCCACGCCGGCCGCCGGTGTACAACAATGCCACCGTGAAGACACCGCTCAAACCACCCATCGCCCCCCAGCTCGCCCGCCCTCAGAAGGGGCTGCCCGAGGGCGAGGGCTGGAGCTTCGAGCCGAAGCTGGACGGCTTCCGCGCGATCGTCTTCTGCGATGGCGACGAACACCTCCTCCAGTCGCGCAACGGCAAGCCGCTCGACCGCTACTTCCCGGAGGTGAGCTTCCCACCGGGCCGCTACGTGCTGGACGGCGAGCTGGTGATCGCCGGCGCCGATGATGAGCGCGAGCAGTTCGGGTCGCTGCAGCAGCGGATCCATCCCGCCGCCTCGCGCGTCAACCAGCTGGCCGAGTCGACGCCGGCCATGTTCGTCGCGTTCGACATCCTGGCCGACGGAAAGCGGTCGCTGATGGGTGAGCCCTTCCAGCGGCGGCGTGAGCTGCTCGAGGCGATGGAGATCGCTCCCTTCGTCCTGATCGAGCACACGCTCGACCGCGACCACGCCTCCGAGTGGCTGAAGACGCGGGAGGGCGTGATCGCCAAGCGATTTGACGCGCCGTACCGGCCGGGCGAGCGGGTCGGCATGCTGAAGATCCGCCGCGAGCGAACCCTCGACTGCGTCGTGATCGGCTGGCGCGAGCACGCCCATGGCGGCGCGGTCGGCTCGCTGATCCTCGGCCTCTACGAGCCCGATGGCGAGATCCGCCACGTCGGCCACTCGGCCGGCTTTTCCGCCAAGCGCGCCCGCGAGCTGGTGGACGTCGTCATGCCACTCGAGACCGGCGAGCGGGGCGAGCCGTCGCAGAGCCGCTGGTCGCGCGGCGAGGACACGGGCTGGCGCGCGCTTCGGCCCGAGCTGGTGGCCGAGGTGAAGATCGACCACGCCAGCGACGGCCGCATCCGGCACGGGGCCAAGCTGGTCGGCTTCCGCGACGACAAGCCGCCGCGCGAGTGCACCGTGGACCAGCTCGACGCGTGAGCGGCCACACGATCAAGGTCTCAGGCCGCGAGCTGAAGATCACCAACCCGGACAAGGTGCTCTACCCCGAGGCCGGCTTCACGAAGGGCGACGTGATCGAGTACTACTGGCGGATCGCGCCCGTGCTGCTGCCGCACTTGAAAGGCCGCGCGCTGACCATGAAGCGCTACCCGAACGGCGTGGACGAGCAGTTCTTCTACCAGAAGGAGTCGCCAAAGCACCGGCCTGACTGGGTGACGACGGTGCCGATGTGGAGCGAGGGCAACGGCCGCGACATCAACTTCACAGTCGTCAACTCGCTGCCGACGCTGCTCTGGGCCGCGAACCTGGCCGACCTCGAGCTGCACACCTCAATGGCCCGCGCCCGCACGGGGCGCCGCCCGACGATGATGGTGTTCGACCTCGACCCCGGAGCGCCGGCCACCATCGTCGAGTGCTGCGAGGTGGCGCTGCTGATCCGGGAGCGGCTGGCTCGAGACGGCCTGCGCTGCTTCCCCAAGACCTCTGGCTCGAAAGGGCTGCAGCTCTACGCACCGCTCAACACGCCGGCCGGCTATGACGGCACCAAGGGCTTCGCCCACGAACTCGCCCGCTCGATGGAGGCCGAGCACACCGACCTGGTCGTCTCGAACATGCGCAAGGAGCTACGCACCGGGCGCGTGCTGGTGGACTGGAGCCAGAACGACTACCTCAAGACGACCGTGTGCGTGTACTCGCTGCGGGCACGCGCTCACCCCACCGTCTCGACGCCGCTGTCATGGGACGAGGTGGAGCATGCGGCCGAGCATCGCGACCCGGAGCGGCTGGTGTTCGACTCGGCGGCGGTGCTGGAGCGGGTCGCGCGGCTGGGCGACCTGTTCGAGCCGGTGATCAAGCTGCGACAGAAGCTGCCCTGAGTCAGCCCGGGGCGTCAAGCAGTCGCCGCACCGGCGCCAGGTCTGCCACCAGGTCGCCCATCAGCTGATCGCGGAGCTCGGGATCGCCTCGCAGGAGCGAGGCCGGGTGGACGGTGGCCAGCATCGTCTGCCCGCTCGGCCCCTCCAGCATCCGCCCTCGCTCACGTGTCACGCGAAACCCCGATCCCAGCACCGCCTTCGCGGCCACCGCCCCCAGCAGAACGACCGCCTCCGGCTGAATCGCCTTCATCTCGGCCCAGAACCACGGCTGGCAGGCCACGATCTCGATCCGCGACGGGGTCATGTGGATCCGCCGCTTCCCGCGCGGTTTCCACTTGAAGTGCTTCACCATGTTGGTCACGTAGATGGAGTCTCGGTCGATCCCCGCCCGCTCCAGCGCGTCGTCCAGAATCCGGCCCGCGGGTCCCACGAACGGCCTCCCCTCCCGGTCCTCACGGTCGCCCGGCTGCTCGCCGACCATCACCACGCGCGCCCGGCGCTTGCCCTCACCGAACACGGTCTGGGTTGCTTCGCGCCACAGATCGCAGGCGCGGCATCCGGCTGCGGCCGCGCGCAGCGCGTCCAGCCCAGCGCCTTCGGGCGGGGTCGCTCGATGCTCACGAACGGATGGATCCGCCATTGCCGGGAGTGGTACCCACCGGTCGCACCCCCCGCACATCCTGTTTCGGATCTCTCCGAGCCGGGCAACGCCAGCCGCATGACACTCGACGACATCCACGCGACCGGCGGCATCGACGACAACTCGAGCGTCGACGACGTGCGCGATTCGCTTGGCCGGCTCGGGATGGACATGGCAACCGAACGCGGCGATGACGGCGCTTGGACGGCTAGGGCGATGCCGCTCACCGGCGGGTCGGGGGAAACGAGCCTGGTCGGTGTCGGCGGCAGCGAGGACGCCGCGGCGCTCGAGCTCTGGCAGCGCTACCTCGTGGTGCAGGGCGGCGTCGGGGCCAGTTAGCCCAGCCCCTGCCGCACGTACTCGATCAGCCGGTCGACCGGCGCCGCCTGGGCCGCGATCCGAAGCACGAACGCCTCGACGCCGTTGATGGCGCCGCTTCGCTCGCCGTCGTCGATCGCGCGCAGCAGGCCGTCGCGGGCGGCGTCGTTGACCTGCGAGGTGCTGAGGTGGTGGGATCGCGCGAACTCGTCCAACCGGTCGCGGCTGGTGAAGGCGAGCGTCAGCTCCTCGCGCGACGTGCCCAGCTTGCAGGCCGCGCCGTCCAGCGCCGAGTACGCCACCTGCTCGGCGATCTGGGTGGTGCCGTGCACCTCCGGCCAGCTGCGCGGACGGCAGGGATCGGCGGTCGCAAGCGGCCGGTAGTCGCGGCCACCCGCGGCCAGGTACACGCCCACCAGAAGCACGGAGGCCAGCACCGCCGCCAGCAGCAGCCGCATCGAGGCGGTCATGGCCGCACCCGTGCCCACGCTAGCGGCAGTGCCGCGACCATCGCCAGCAGCGCCGCGACCAGGAAGCTGGCGCTGAATGCATGCGTGACGGCGCGATCGACCTGATCCTGGATCGCCGCCTCGAGCCGCCTCGCCTCAGACGACGCGCCGACCTTGCGAAACGCCGGGTGCAGGTCGGGCGGCCGGGTGATGGGACCGCTCTGGATCTGCTCGACGAGGGCGTTACCCAGGTCGAGCTTGTCGCTCAGGCCCAGCTTGGAGTCGAGGATGATGCGGGTGCCGGCCAGCTCGGCCGCGTGCTGCTGGTCGGCCAGGTCGCCCGTGAAGATTGGGGTCAGCACGAGCAGGCCGATGCAGACGCCGGCGTGGCGCGAGGCGATCGTCCATCCGCCGTGGATCGCGATCGGCGATCGCCCGGCCAGCGCCTCCTCGGTCAGCGCACCGATCGCCAGCGCCAGGCCGGCGCCGATCGCGAGCTGCGGTGCGATCAGCCAGCCCCACGAGGCGCCCGGCAACACGGCCAGCGCGGCCAGCCCGCCGCCGACCAGGATCGCGCCGGCCGCGCCGCGGATGCGAGGCGCGCCGGCGGCGGGAAGCAGCCGGTAGCCGGCCAGCGCGGCCAGCGGCATCACCGAGACGATTACGGCCGCCGACAGCGGCGAGTGGCCCCAGCCGTTGATCAGCAGCAGCACGATCAAAAACAGCGCCGCCGTCAGCGCGGCCGAGAGCAGCGCCAGCGCCAGGTTGGCGGCCGGAGCTGGTCTCCCGGCTGACTCCGCGCCGCGGTCGGCGGCCGGCGCGCGGTGGGGGACGAGCGCGAGCGCCGCCAGCGCCAGCGGCACCTGGGCGATGAAGATCGCCTTCCAGCTGATCGTGTCGGTGAGGACGCCGCCGATCGCCGGCCCGGCCGCCGCGCCCAGGCCGCCGGCGGCGGCCCACACCGCCGCAGCCTTCCGCTCCGACCCAAGCGCGGCCGCCAGCAGCTCGAGCGCGGCACACACCGCCGCGGCGCCGCCCACCGCCTGAGCGCCGCGGGCCGCGAGCAGCCATCCGAAGCTGGGCGCCAGCGCGCAGCCCAGGGAGGCCGTGGCGAACACGGCCAGGCCGAGCGAGCACACCGCCCCCGGCGCCCGCCGCCGGGCGAGGTAGGCGGCCGGCAGCGCCACCAGCGCCAGCACCAGGTTGAACAGCGTCAGCACCCACGACACCTCGTCGATCGGCACCCGGAACCGGTCGAGGATCTCCGGCAGCGCCAGGATCACGATCGAGGAGTCCGACAGCACCAGTCCGACGGAGAGCCCCAGCGCGGCGATTGTGAGCTGCGAGCGGGTCACGTCAGACAACCGTACCCGTCCGATAGTCTGCGCCACCATGTTGACCCTCGTCACCGGAGCAACCGGCTACATCGGCGTCGAGCTGGTGCGGCAGCTGCGTGCGCAGGGCCGCGAGGTGCGCGCGCTGGTCCGCAGCCCGGACGCCGGGCAGCGGCTGGAGGGAACCGGCGCCACGACCGTGCTGGGCGACGTCACGCGGCCGGAGACGCTTCCCGCGGCGCTGGATGGCGTCAGCCGCGTGTTCCACCTCGCGGGCGTGGTCGGCCACCGCGCCTCCGACGAGCAGCGGCTGCAGCAGGTCAACGTCGGCGGCAGCCGAAACCTGCTCGAGGCGGCGGCCACGGCCGGGGTCGAGCGGATCGTCTACACCTCCAGCGTGGGCGCGATGGGGCCGGCGGCGACGCCCGAGTACCCGCGCAGCGAGCAGCACTTCCTGCTGGACGGCGACGACGGCCGCGGTGACTTCCGCTACTCGCGGTCGAAGGCGCAGGGGGAGGCGCTGGCCCTCGAGGCGGCGGCCGCGGGCCGCGAGGTGGTGGTCGTCAACCCCGGCTTCGTGATCGGACCGGGCGACGTGCACCGCGTCTCGGCGTGGCCGGTCGAGGAGTACCTGCGCGGCCTGGTGCGGTTCGTGGTGCGGGGCGGCCTCTCCTACGTGGACGTGCGCGATGTGGCGGCCGGCCATCTGCTGGCCGAGCAGCACGGCGTCTCCGGCCAGCGCTACCTGCTGATCAACGACGAGGGCAACCTCTCCTACCCCGACTTCTTCGCCCGTGTCGGCGACGTTGCGGGCAAGCACCGCTGGCAGGTGAAGGCGCCGGTCGGCGTGCTCACACCGGGGCTTCGGCTGGCCCGGGCGCTGCGGCTCAACATCGTGCCTCTCGATGACAACGAGCTTCGCTCCGGCGCCTACTGGTGGTTCTACCGCTCCGACAAGGCGCGCGAGCAGCTCGGCTTCACCACCCGGCCGCTGGACGAGACGCTGGCCGACACGATCGCCTGGTTTCGCGCCGACGGCTACCGCCGGCACTGACCCGCTACTCGGCGAGCGTCTCCGCGATGGCGGCGAACGCGGCCAGGCAGGCGCCGCTCTTCTCGAGGTCGAGCGCGTCCGGCCAGGTGGAGAGCTTGACGCAGACGACGTCGGCGGGCGGGTTGATGTAGGCGAACTGGCCGTGGATGCCAAGCGCCGTCGAGATGCCGTGCTCGGGATCGATCACCCACCACTGATTCCGGTACAGCCATCCGGGACGGTCGATCATGCGCTCGCCGGCCTCGTAGGCCGCCTTGGACACCTCGTCGCCGTGGCGGCTGTCCAGCACCCACTCGCGCGGCACGATCTGGCGCTCGTCGACCCGCCCCTCGCGCAGGTTGAGCAGCGCGAACCGGGCGAGGTCACGCAGCGTCACGCACATGCCTCCGTCGGGGAGCGTGATGCCGCCCTTGATCGTGATCTCGGCGTCGTGCTCGGCGCCGATCTGCGACCACAGCTCGCGGCTGACCAGCTCGGCGTAGGGCGTCTCCGTCGCCCGCTCAAGGATCCAGCCCAGCAGGTCGGTCAGGATCGAGCGGTACTCGAACATCTCGCCGTGCGGCCGTGCGTTCTCGAGCTCGGCGATCTGCTCGTAGAGGTTCGAGAACGGCAGCCCCTCACGGGCCGGGCGCCAGCCACAGGCTTCCTCGGTCAGCCGCACGTCGGAGTCGGCATCGGCGTAGGTTTCGTCGTAGCGGGTGCCGGTGGACATGTCCAGCACGTGGCGCACCGTCGCGCCGTCGAAGCTGCCGCCGGCCAGCTCGGGCACGTACTCCGTGACCGGCTTCGCCGGGTCGAGCAGGCCGCGGCCGACGACGATGCCCGCCACCGTCCCGGCCACGGACTTCGAGACCGACTGCAGCAGGTGCGTGGTGGACGAGGTCATGCCGTTCCAGTAGCGCTCGGTCACGATCTGGCCGCGGTGCAGCACCAGGAAGCCGTCCGTGCTGGTCGCGTCGAGCAGCTGGGAGACGGTCGTGGTGCCACCGCCGGGGCGTTCGAAGACGATCCCGCCCACGTCGCGCTGATGGTGCTCGAGCTCGGACGGGCCCGACTGGCCGCGACCGATGCGAGCGGTGGGGACGATCTCTCTGACGTGCAGGAAGCCCCAGCGAAGATACGGCGCCGACGTCCAGTTCTCGAGCGTGACGAGCCCCTCCGGATCGGGTGGAAAGCCCTGCATCAGTTCGGGATCCGGCACGGCCGCGGATGCTACCCCACGCAGCCGGTGCGGCGGCGAAGCGGTTGCTGTCCCCGAAGGCGGGGTACGCTTCCTGGGCATCGTCAAGACGAGGAGGAACAGCCATGCCTGGCCAAGCGGATCCGCACACCTGGGGAGCGAGAGAGGTGACCGACGTCAACGGCGAGGCGATCGGCCACGCCGAAGCGATCTACATCGATGAACGCACCGGCGAGCCTGCCTTTCTGCTCGTCCGGGGCGGCATCTTCGGCAACCAGATGCACTTCGCGCCGGTCGAGGGCGCGACGCTCGAGAGCGAGGCGATCCGACTGGCCTACGACGCTGACACGGTGAAGGACGCACCAAACGTGAGCGCCGACGAGCACCTCTCGATGTCGGAGGAGCGGCGGCTGTTCGACCACTACGGCCTGTCCAACGCGCCTGACGGTTCGAGCGCCGTGATCATCCTGAGTAGCTGGGTGTTGGTGGAGTAAGAAGCGCGCGGGTCACAGCTCACTACCGTGCCTGGCAACGGCCGAAAGGCCTGTGCCTGGCACGATCGAGCGAGCAGCGAACGCCGGCCCACGCTAGGCGATACGGCCGTGCGCGGGCCATCG
>JAWVDZ010000140.1:0-4334 GCA_033856955.1 Gaiellales bacterium | reverse complement strand
ACGTCGAGCCGCCCGGCCCAGACGTCACACCCAGGTCACGCCCACCTCATGAGTGTTTGACTCCAATAATCGGCGGGCAGAAGGTTCGGCTCAACCGTGCGGGCGAAACGTCAAAAAGTGGTGACGGAAGCGCAAACTCCGCGCGGGGAGTGTTTGACACCCTCACGGGCGGCGTGACGGCGCTGTCACCGGTTCGTGTCGAGCCGCTTCTGCATGTGGACGGCCGTCTCGACGAAGCCCAGCGAGCGGTAGAGGCCGCGGGCGCGGGCGTTGCCGCCGAACACGTTCAGCTCCACGACCTCATGGCCGTCCGATGCCGCCGCCCGCTCGAACGCAAGCATCGCGGCTCGGCCGAGCCCCCGGCCACGGTGCCGCTCGTCGATCGTGATGTCGTAGAGGTACGCCACGGTGCGTCCATCAAGCTCGCGCGCCGCAAACCACAGCCGCCCCACGCGATCGCCGGTGGCCAGCTCCTCGATCGCGCTGACCGTCTGTCCCGGCGTGGCGAGTCCCTCCGGCAAGGCCAGCGCGAAGTCCGCATCAGCCTTGGCGGCGGCCGCCTCCGGGGTCAGCGAGCCGTTTCGGTGCAGGTCGTCGGCGTACTGCCTGCGACCATGCTCGAGGAACTCCGCGTATTCGTCCTCGCGCAGCGGGCGAAGCCGGACGCTCACGACGCGATCCGCTGGAACAGGAGATGGTCGCGCCACTCGCCGGCGATGTGCAGGTATCGCGGGGCCAGCCCGATCCGCTTGAAGCCGTTTCGCTCCAGCACCTTCTGCGATGCGACGTTGTCGGTCAGCGTGCCCGCCTCCAGCCGGTGAAGCCCGCCTTCGCCGAACGCCCATCGGCAGGCTTCGCCCACCGCGCGCGTGCCGACACCGCGGCCGTTCACCTGCTGCGCCACCCAGTAGCCGAGGTTGGCGCTCTGGAATGGGCCGCGGACGAGGTTCGAGATCGAGAGCGCCCCCACCGCCTCACCGGCCAGCAGGATAAGGAACCTGTGGCGGAGGTCGGCTTGGCGCTGGATCGCGGACTGTTCGAGCTCGGCGCGCTGGCCCGCCACCGTGTAGAACGCCTCCGGCCGTTCCGGGTCGTACGGCGCCAGGAAGTCGCGCTGCTGGGAGAACAGCCTGGCCAGCGTCTCGGCGTCCGAGGGCTGAACCGGGCGCAACTCCACCTGCTCTATCATCGCCGCGATGCTCAGCTCCTCCGCATTCAAGGCCTACGACGTGCGCGGCATCGTGCCCGACGAGCTCGACGCGGAGGGAGCGTACCGGCTGGGGCGCGCATACGTGGAGGCCTTCGAGCCTTCCACGATCGCGGTCGGTCACGACATGCGGCTGACCTCGCCGGAGCTCGCGCAGGCGCTGGCGGAGGGCGCGGCCGATCAGGGCGCCGACGTCGTCGAGCTGGGCGAGATCGGCACCGAGATGCTGTACTTCGCCGTCGGCGAGTACGGCTATGAGGGCGGCATTCAGGTCACCGCGTCGCACAACCCGAGCCGCTACAACGGTATGAAGATCGTGCGGCGGGGCGCGCTGCCGGTGGGAGGAGACACCGGCCTTGAGCAGATCAAGGCGCTCGCGGCGGGCGAGCCGGCCACCTCCCAGCGGCGCGGCACGATCTCACAGCGCGACGTCTACGCCGGCTTCCACGATCGCGTGCTGCAGTTCGTCGACGTCGATGCCCTGCGACCGCTGAAGGTCGTCCTGGACGGCAGCAACGGCGTGGCCGGCCCGATGATCGGCCCGCTGATCGAGCGGCTGCCGATCGAGGCGATCCCCTACCACCTCGATCCTGACGGCAGCTTTCCCAGCGGCGAGCCCAATCCGCTGTTGGAGGAGAACCGCGGATTCATCATCGACCGCGTCCGCGAGCAGGGCGCCGACCTGGGCATCGCCTGGGACGGCGACGCCGACCGCTGCTTCTTCATCGACAACGGCGGCGAGTTCGTGCCCGGCGACCTGATCACGGCGCTGATCGCGCAGGTGATGCTGGAGCGCCACCCCGGCGCGGCGATCGTGTACGACCTGCGCGCCTCGTGGGCAGTGCGCGACACCGTCACCGCGGCCGGCGGACGCCCGCTCGAAAACCGCGTCGGTCACGCCTTCATCAAGGCCCGCATCCGCAAGGAGGACGCCGTGTTCGCCGGTGAGGTGTCGGGCCACTACTACTTCAAGGACTTCTACTGGTGCGACACCGGCATCATCCCCGCACTGGTGCTGCTGGAGCTGGTGTCGCGCAGCGGCAAGCGGCTGTCGGAGCTGCTGGCGCCGTTTCGCGAGCGCTACTTCATCTCCGGCGAGATCAACTGCACCGTGACCGACGTCCCGCTCAAGCTCCAGGAGCTGAAGGAGCGCTACCGCGACAGAGCGCTTCGCGTCTCGCACATGGACGGCATCTCGTTCGAGTTCGAGGACTGGCACTTCAACGTCCGTCCGTCGAATACCGAGCCGCTGCTGCGGCTCAACCTGGAGGCGCTGTCGCAGAGCACGATGGAGGAGCGGCGCGACGAGGTGCTCGCGCTGATCACCGCCTGATGCCGCCCGACGACCGCATGCCGCCCTACCGGTTCTCGCATCGCGCGCGGGTCGGCTTCGACGAGACGGACGCCCAGGGCATCGTCTACTACGGCCGTTACATGCCCTACTTCGACCGCGCCCGGGTCGAGTACATGCGCCACCTGGGCGTGCTGGTGCGCGAGCCGGCCGACCCCGAGTTCGTGATGCGGGCGCAGCACGTCGAGTATCTCGCGCCGGCGCGCTTCGACGATGAGCTGGACGTGTTCGTGCGCGTGCGCCGGATCGGAACCAGCAGCATCGTGTGGGAGTTCGAGGCGCTCGAGGTGGCAACCGGCGACCGGCTGGTCACGGCTCACCAGACGCTGGTCTCGGTGGATCTCGCCGAGCGCCGGCCGGTGCCCGTCGAGTGGCGCGTGCGCGATGCGGTGGCCGGGTTCGAGCAGGTGCTGGAGCCGTGAGCAACGGCGACGAACGGCGCGAGGCGCTGGATGCGATCGAGCGGGTGATCGCCGCTGAGCCCGACTCAGACGAGGTGCTTCGCCAGGTCGTCGATCTGCTCCACGACCGGGTCGGTCACCACTCGTGGGTGGGCATCTATTTCGTCGAGGGCGACGAGCTCGCGCTGGGGCCGTGGAGAGGCCCGGCCGCCACCGAGCACGTGCGGATCCCGATCGGCCAGGGGGTGTGCGGAGCGGCGGCGGCGAGCGGCGTGACCGAGATCGTGGACGACGTCAACGCCGACCCTCGCTACCTGGCCTGCTTCCTCTCCACGCGCTCAGAGATCGTGGTGCCGATCAGCTACGAGGACATGGTGGTGGCCGAGATCGACATCGACTCGGATCTGCCGGACGCGTTCGGTGACGAGGATCGCCTGTTCCTGGAGCGGGTCGCGAAGCTGATCTCGCCTCACTGCCTGGTCGGCTGGGATACCGGCGGCGAGGCGTGGGAACCGTGACTCAGCCGCCGCCGCTCGTCCAGGCCGACTCCCGCAGTGCTTCGGGCGCCCTCATCCAGTAGCTCTCGCGCACCCATTCCAGGGCGGCCTCGAGGCCGTCTGCATCCTCCAGCGTCGCCGTCACCCAGCCGTAGCGGCCGACGTACTTGGCCTCGCTGACGAACGGCAGGGTGAGCGCGATCTCGCGCTCCTCCTTGCTCAGCTTCAGCGTCACCCGAACCGGCGGCCCGTCGCCCATGATGGCGAACATGCGGCTTCCGCCGCCCACCTTGAACACGTGTGCCTCCGGGCCGAATGGGTGGTCCTCCCTGGCCTCCGGGAACGACAACGCAAGTGACCTGATGGCCTTGGCGTGACCGCTGATGCCCATCGCCCGAGTCTACCCAGACATGCGAAGGGCGCACCGCTACACCGGGTGTTCCTCGTTCGCGGAGTGAAGCGCCTGATCGACCACCCGGACGATCGCGCTGGGATCATCCACGCTGCTCAACCGGAAGTCCGCCCCGCTGGTCTCGGTGCCGGCGGTGTCCCAGTCGACGTCCCCGATGCCGAGCATCCGCTGGAAGATCGACTGGCTGACGTTGACGTTCTGGACGCGGCCGAGCTGGGTCGAGTGTTCCCGCCGCGAGACGATGCCGGTTCGGATGTGGATGCGCTGGTCGGAGATGGTGTAGCGCGTCGTCGTTCGCTTGATCCAGCCGATCGCGTAGGTGAGGACAAGTCCCAGCACGGTCAGGGCGATGAAGATCGTCGCACTGGGCGGACCGTCCATCGTCTGATCGAGCAACACCCACAGCGCGGCGGGAAGCAACGAGATCACCGTCCACTTGATGTAGTAGAGCAGCAGCCCCTTCCAG
>JAWVDZ010000139.1:0-4759 GCA_033856955.1 Gaiellales bacterium | reverse complement strand
GGGTTCGATCGTGAACATCTCGTCGATCGTGGGCGTGCACGGCAACGCCGGCCAGACCAACTACGCGGCGTCGAAGGCGGGGCTGATCGGGCTGACCAAGGCGCTTGCCAAGGAGCTGGGCGGGCGGGGTATCCGCGTCAACGCGATCGCTCCCGGCTACATCGCCACGGAGCTGACCAACGTGCTGCCCGAGCAGGCACGCGACGCCATCCTTGCAAACACTCCCTTGGGCAGGCTCGGTGAGCCGTCCGACGTGGCGCGGGCGGTACTCTTCCTGTGCTCCGACGCGTCCGCGTTCATCACCGGTGACGTGCTCGCGGTGGACGGAGGACTGGGGATATGACCGACAACAACGGCAGGCGACGAGTTGTGATCACCGGCATCGGTGCGGTCACGCCCTGCGGGCTGACGGCCGAGGAGACCTGGCAGGGCGTGCGCGAAGGACGCTCCGGCGTCTCCAAGGTGGAGGGGTTCGAGGGCCACGTGCGGATCGCCGCCCAGGTGCGCGAGTTCGAGCCCGAGCGGTACATGGAACACCGCTCGGTGCGCAAGACCGATCGCTTCGCGCAGTTCGCGGTGGCCGCCGGCACGATGGCCGTCGAGGACTCCGGCATCGACGTGCGCGGCGACGCGGAGCGGATCGGTTGCTCGATCGGCACCGGCATCGGCGGACTGAAGACCGAGGAGACGGCTCACTTCAAGCTGTTCGAGGCAGGGCCCGACCGGCTGAACCCGTTCTGGGTGACGGCACTGATCCCCAACATGGGTGCCGCCGAGATCTCCATGGCGCTCGGCACGCGCGGCCCGCTGACGACCGAGTGCACAGCCTGCGCGGCATCGGCGATGTCGATCGGCAACGCCCTGCTCTACATCCGCGCCGGCATGGCCGACGCGATGCTGGCGGGGGGCGTCGAGGCGCCGGTGGTGCCGCTGGGCCTGGGCGGATTCGGCACCATGCGTGCGCTGTCACGCCGAAACGACGATCCGCCCGGCGCCAGCCGTCCGTTCGACCTCGGCCGCGACGGCTTCATCCTGGCCGAGGGCGGCGCCGTGCTGGTGCTTGAGGAGCTCGGCCGCGCACAGGCACGCAACGCCAAGATCTACGCCGAGATCCTCGGCTACGGCATGTCGTCCGACTCCCATCACGTCACCGAGCCGGATCCGCAGGGTGGCAACCCCGCCCGCGCGATGCGAAACGCGATGGCCGACGCTGACGTCACACCGGACATGATCGGGTACGTGAACGCACATGGAACCTCGACGCCGGCCGGCGACTCGGCCGAGACGCGCGCGCTCAAGATCGCGCTCGGGGAGGAGCGCGCCTACCAGATCCCGATCTCCTCCACCAAGAGCGAGACCGGCCACCTGCTGGGAGCCGCCGGCGCGCTGGAGACGATCATCACCACTCTGGCGATGCGCGACTCGTTCCTGCCGCCCACCATCAACCAGACCGATCCCGACCCGGACTGCGACCTCGACTACATCCCGAACGTCGGCCGCGAGGCCGACGTCGAGTACGCGCTGACCAACTCGTTCGGGTTCGGCGGGCACAATGCGGTGCTCGTGCTGCGCCGCTGGGATCAGGCGGGCGATTAGCGGCCGCCGGCCGCGCAACCAACCCGGACGCTCACGCGTCCCAGCTTCGAGGGTCAGTGGCCAAAGAGATCAGCGTCGACATCACCCGCGTGGGCGAGGGCACCGAGGTGCCCGAGTCGGCGACCGCGCGCGCCCGCAACACGTGCCCCAGCTGCGACTCGCACTATCGCGAGGAGGAGATGGTCGCCAACCTGCGCGTGTGCGCCCACTGCGGCTACCACTTCCCGGTCACCGCCCGCGAGCGGATCGTCCAGCTGGTGGACGAGGGCTCGTGGAGCGAGATCGCGCGCGAGCTGAGCTCGGCCGATCCGCTCGAGTTCGTCGACACGCGGCCCTACGGCGAGCGGCTGGAGTCGGCCGAGCGCCAGACCGGGATGCACGACGCCATGCTGGTCGGTGCCGCCGAGATCGGCGGCCTGCCGGTCGCCTTGGCCGTGATGGACTTCACCTTCCTGGGCGGCAGCATGGGCTCAGTGGTGGGGGAGAAGTTCTTCCGCGCCGCTGAGCTGGCCGTCGAGCGCCGCACCCCGCTCGTCTCGGTGGCCGCGTCCGGCGGGGCGCGCATGCAGGAGGGCGTGCTGGCGCTGATGCAGATGGCGAAGACGGTCGCGGCGGTGGACGAGCTGCGCGAGGCCGGCAGGCCCTACGTCTCGGTGCTCGCGCACCCCACCACCGGCGGGGTCGCGGCAAGCTTCGCCGCGCTGGGCGACGTGATCATCGCCGAGCCCGGCGCCCTGCTCTCGTTCTCGGGGCCGCGTGTGGTGCGTCAGACCACGCGCGAGAACATCCCCGACGACTTCGGCCTGGCCGAGTCCAACGAGCGGCATGGGCACATCGATCTGATCGTGCCCCGCGGCGAGCTGCGTGACACCGTGGCGCGCGTGGCCTGGCTGCTGGCGGGGGGCACGCCCTACCGTCGCATGGCCCTCCTGCCCGATCTGGGCGCGCAGCGCGCCGTCGGCCGCATTCTGGGCGGCGCCCGCCGCCGCTTCGGCGAACTCTTCCCGGACCGTGACGGCGGCTGAGCGGCTCAGGTTCCTGCGCCGGCGCGGCGCGGACGGCGATTCCTGGCATGCGGTCGAGCTCGCCCGCCACCAGGACCGTCCCTACACGCTCGATTACCTGGCGCGATTCTGCGACGACTTCATCGAGCTGCACGGCGATCGCGCCGAGGGCGACGATCCCGCGATCGTGGCGGGACTGGGGTCGTTCCGCGGCCAGACGGTTGCCTTCGTCGGCCACCAGAAGGGGCGCGACCTCAAGCAGCGCAGCTTCCGCAACTTCGGCATGCCCAGGCCGGAGGGCTACCGCAAGGCGATGCGGGTGTTCGAGCTGGCGGGCCGGCTGGGTTTCCCGGTCGTCACGCTGATCGACACGCCCGGTGCCTATCCCGGAGTGGGAGCGGAGCAGCGCGGGCAGTCGGGGGCGATCGCCCGGTCGCAGCTGCTGCTGATGGGCCTGCAGGTGCCGGTGGTGGCATGCGTGATCGGTGAGGGCAGCTCGGGCGGAGCGCTGGCGATCGGCGTCGCCGATCGCGTGCTGATGCAGCAGCACACGATCTACACCGTGATCTCTCCGGAGGGCTGCGCCGCGATCCTGTGGAAGGACTCCGGCGAGGCAAAGAAGGCGGCCGCGGCTCTGCGGCCCACCGCCGAGGCCTGCCTGGCGCTGGGCGTGGTTGACGTGATCGTCCCCGAGCCGGGGGGCGGCGCCCACCGCGATCACGCCCGTGCAGCAGAGCTGCTGGGCGACGCCGTCGCCGCCGAGCTCGAGTTCCTGGCCACCCTGCCTGCGCCGGAACGGCGGCGGCTGCGGCGCCAGAAGTTCGAGCGCATGGGTGCCTTCGTCGAGTAGGACGGTGAGCCCTGCCACCTCCTGGAACCGGTAGCGTTGCATCATTCGCTCCCGTGCGCTGATCACGCTGCTCGCCCTGCTGGCCGGCCTCACGGCGGGTTCGGCGGCGACGCGCGCGGCCGACACCCATGCGCTGCGGCCGCTCGTCTCGGGCCGTCCGATCGAGGTGACGATCTCTCTGCGTCCCCGCAACCCGGCGCTGCTGGCCCGGCTGGCGGCGGCATCGAGCGGCCGCGCTCCGCTTCCTCCCCGGCTGGTACGGCAGCTGTTCCTTCCCACCACGGCCGATCTGCGCTCTGTGCGGCGCGTGATGGCCGCCCGCGGGCTGGCCTATCGCTCCCGCCATGGCCTCTCGCTCGCGTTCAGCGGAGCTCCGGCCGACGTCGCCCGCGCCTTCGGTGTCTCGCTGGTGGCGGGTGAGCGAGCGGACGGCTCCGGCTTCCGCCGTCCGCTCTCGCCGCCGCGGCTGCCGGACGCGATCGCCGGCCTGGTGCAGGACGTGGGCGGTCTCGACACCGAGGCGGTGCCACGGCCACTGCTCGCCACGGGGGCCGCGATCGCCACACCCAGCTGCCCTGGCCCGGCCGAGACCGGCGGCTACCTGCCGGCGCAGCTGGGATCGAGCGGCGGCTACGGCCATGACGGGCTGATCAACGCCGGCTTCGACGGCTCGGGCGAGCGGATCGCGTTCGTCGAGTTCTCGCAGTACCAGCCCTCGGACGTGGCCGTCTACCAGTCCTGCTTCGGGCTCTCGGTCCCCGTCAGCGACGTCGCCGTCGGCATGACGTCGCCTGACCTCTCCGGCTCGCCCGAGGTGGAGCTGGATGTCGAGACGGCGATCGCCGCCGCGCCTGGGCTGAGCCACGCCTACGTCTACATCGCGCCCCAGACGGCGACGCTGCCCGCCATCCTGAATGCGATCGTGGCCCAGGCGCCGACAACGGGGGTGCGGATCGTGTCGGACAGCTGGGGCCTCTGCGAGCCGCTGATCTCCCCGGCGAGGGCGGCGGCGACCAGCCAGGCGCTGCAGCTGGCGGCGGTGTCCGGCATCACGGTGCTGGCCGCGTCCGGCGATGCTGGCTCGTTCGACTGCTCCGGGTTCCCGTCGCTGGCGGTCGATGATCCGGCAGCCCAGCCGTTCGCGACCGGGGTGGGAGGAACCACTCTGCACCTCAAGCGCACGGCCGGCGCTCGGGAGGTCGTGTGGGACGACGCGGCCGGTGCCGGTGGCGGCGGCCTGTCTCGGTTCTGGACGCGGCCGTCCTGGCAGGCGGGAGCCGGCGTGGTGAATACGTTCTCGAACGGCCGC
>JAWVDZ010000138.1:0-3534 GCA_033856955.1 Gaiellales bacterium | reverse complement strand
CACGACCGGCGAAGCGGCCCGTCCCACGATGCCGGTGACGCGGCGGGCCATCGTCGATCCGTGCCAGTCGAGCAGCGCCTTCGCCGAGCCCATCCGGATCGAGCGTCCTCCGACCAGGACGATCGCGCCCAGCCCAGGCTCATGTGGCTCGGATGGCATCTCTCGCCCACCAGTCTACCGGCGGGGTCGGTGGGCTCACGAGGTCAGCTCGCGCCCCCGGCGGCGTAGCACGCGCTCGTCGCCGACGCGTCGAGTGATGCCCTCGACATCGAACGCCTCCAGCAGCGCCTGGGCATAGCGCCGCGAGCAGCCCAGCCGGTCGCGTAACTGGGCGACCGTCACCGAGCCACGTTCGCGAGCGATCGCAACCGCCGCCTCACGCGCCTCGGCATATGCCGGCGCGGTGAATGCGAGGTCGCGCCCCGCCAGCACAGCGCTGCCGCGGTCGGCCAGGTGGGCGGCCGCCTCGTGTTCACCCGGAGACAGGGGCGGCGGTGAAAATGGATCGACGGCGAGACGTGCCAGCAGCTCCTCCGCGCCCTCGGGGGAGGGCGGCGGGCGGAGCGTTGGGGCGGGTCGCGGCGAGGATTCCGGAACCGCTACCGCACGCCCGCTTCGGGTCGGCGCCGGATCGAGCACCGCGCCACCTGCGATCGTGGTCTGCGGCGAAGTCAGCCTGATCACCACATGGTCTCCCCGGCGCGCCGGCAGCGCACGCTCCAGCCGAAGCTGCACACGGCCGCCGGCGCCGGCCGAGATCGCGGTGGCGCCGCGGACGACGACGCGGGCGTGGGTCTCGGACGTTCCGTGGTGGACGGTCACCCGCTCGCCGTGGCGCAGCTCGTGCGGAGCCTGCGCAAGCACCTGGACGTCGCATTCCAGGCGGAACGAGGGTCGCAGCGAGCCGGTCTCCGCCAGCGTGTCGCCGCGCCGCACCTGCGCGCGCTCCACGCCCACCAGCGCGACCGCCACCCGCTGTCCGGCGGCTGCCCTCTCGACCGGCTGGTCGTGCACCTGCACGCTTCGAACTCGCACCGGCCTGGAGCCGGGCTCGATCGCGAGGTGGTCGCCGGCGGCAATCCCGCCCGACCACAGCGTGCCCGTCACCACGGTGCCGATCCCGCGCAGCGTGAACACCCTGTCGATCGGCATCCGCACCGCCCCCTCGTCCGTGCGTGGAGCGGCGGTGGCGGCGCAGCGGTCGAGCTCCGCCCGCAGCTCGTCCAGGCCTTGACCGGTCCGGCTGGAGACCTCGACCACCGCGACGCCAGGCAAAAGCTCCTCCACCTGAAGCCGCGCAAGAACGGCGGTGTCGTCGTCGACCAGGTCGCGCTTGGTGAGGGCGACCACACCTCGCCCGAGCCCCAGCAGCCCCAGGATCGCGACGTGCTCGACGGTCTGAGGCAT
Organism: Gaiellales bacterium; assembly: GCA_033856955.1. GTDB lineage: Bacteria > Actinomycetota > Thermoleophilia > Gaiellales > JAICJC01 > JAICYJ01. Next base: position 2,127 of record JAWVDZ010000138.1, on the reverse strand, counting down.
CACGCCGTCGTCACAGGCGACGGCGAGCAGGAACAGGTCGATGCCGGTGGCGCCGGCCACCATCGTGCGCACGAACCGCTCGTGGCCGGGGACGTCCACAACCGACAGCCGCCGCCCCGAGGGCAGCTCCAGCGGCGCGTAGCCCAGCTCGATCGAGATCCCCCGCGACCGCTCCTGGGGCAGCCGGTCCGTGTCCACCCCGGTCAGGGCGGCGACCAGGGCCGTCTTCCCGTGGTCGATGTGACCGGCGGTGCCGAGCGTCAGCGGCGGGGTGCCGGTCACGCCAGGATCTGGTCGCACTGCGCGTCGCTCAGCGTCCGGCAGTCGAGCAGGACGCGGCCCTCCTGCACCCTCGCGATCACCGGCGGGTTGCCCGTTCGCAGGCGCTGCGCGAGCTCGTCGCCCCCGTCCAGCGCACAGGCGAAGCTCTCCAGCTCGAGCAGCGGCAGCGCCCCGCCGCCCACTCGGGCGCGCGTCTCCGTCAGCTCGCCGCCCAGCCGCGCGGCCAGACGCTCGGCGCGCCGGCGCACCGCCTCGACCGGCTCGGCCGCCGCGGCCAGCACCGGGATCTCTGCCAGGGCCTGGGCGGGATCGCGGTAGAGCTCGAGCGTCGCCTCGAGCGCGGCCAGCGAGAGCTTGTCGATGCGCGTGGCGCGTGCCAGCGGGTGCCGCTTCACCCGGGCCACCTGCTCGGCCTGCCCGACCACTATGCCGGCCTGAGGCCCGCCCAGCAGCTTGTCGCCCGAGAAGCAGACCAGCGCGGCGCCCGCCTCGACGCTGGAGCGTGCCGTGGGCTCGTCAAGCAGCTGCGGCAGGTCGAGCAGCGCTCCCGACCCCAGGTCGTCCACCAGTGGGATGCCGCGCGCGGCCGCCAGGCCTGACAGCTCGTCGAGCTGCGCTCGAGCGGTGAATCCCACCATCCGGAAGTTGGATTGGTGGACGCGCAGGATCGCCCGCGTTTCGGGCGTCAGCGCCCGTTCGTAGTCGGCCGTGACCGTGCGGTTGGTGGTGCCGACCTCGACCAGCCGTGCCCCGGACTGGGCCAGTATGTCGGGGATCCGGAACCCGTCCCCGATCTCGATCAGCTCGCCGCGGCTGATCAGCACCTCGCCGCCCCCGGCAACGGCCGCCAGGCACAGGAGCAGGGCGGCGGCGTTGTTGTTCACGGCCAGCCCCGCCTGCGCCCCGGTGAGGTCGGCAAGCAACGACGAGAGGTGATCGTGCCGCGATCCCCGCGCGCCGGCCTCGAGGTCATATTCCAGCGTGGAGTACCCCGCGCCAACCTCCCGCACCCGCTCCAGCGCCCGCGCCGCCAGCGGCGCACGGCCGAGGTTCGTGTGGACGATCACACCCGTCGCGTTCAGCACCGGACGCAGGCTGGGCGGCCGTGTGAGCGTGACCGCCGCTGCGTCCAGCAGATCGTCCGCGCCGCAACCTCCGCCCCGTGCTCGACAGGCTTCCAGTGCCGCCCGCAGCGCCGCGACCACAGGCCGGCGGCCATGCACCGAGATCATCCCCAGCGCCCGGTCGCTGCGGATCAGGGCGTCCACCGAGGGCAGGTCGCGTAGCGGATTGGTCGTCACACCAACGATTGTAGGGTGTGCCGGTGGCAACCAGGCGGCCCCCGATCTACTCGATGCAGGCTGGCCGGCGCCGGCACCGCCGGCCGCCGCGCATCTTGGCGCTGTGGGGGGCACTCGGACTGGTCGTGCTGCTGGCCGTGGTTGGCGCCGGCTTCTTCCTCTGGCGGCTGCTGCCGCTGCTTGATCGGGGTGCGGGGACGATCCCTTCGTCGGCGCTGACAGGGGTTGCACCGCCGACCGGCGGCGGCGATTCGCCCGGCCCGGCGCCGCTCAGCGCCACCGGTGCGGCACGCAGGCCGATCTCCGGCGTGCGGGCGGCGGCGGCGATCGTTGTCGACGCCGACAGCGGCAAGGTGCTTTGGCTGCACCACGCGCATGCCAGGCGGCCGGTGGCGAGCCTCACCAAGCTGATGACGGCGTTGCTCGCCGAACAGCCGGGCGGCCTGTCCCGGCGGTTCACGATCACGGCGCCGATGACGGGCGAGATCGGATACACGCTCGGGCTGCGGGTCGGCCAGCGGGTCGGGGTGCGCGACATGCTGGC
>JAWVDZ010000137.1:0-2986 GCA_033856955.1 Gaiellales bacterium | reverse complement strand
GACGGGCTGCCGCCACAACCGGAGGCGACCCGGCTGCTGGAGCTGGCGCTCGCCCAGCCCGGCCACGCATACCTGCTCTCCGGCCCCCGCGGCGCCGGCAAACGTCGCTACGCCGAGCGGTTCGCCGCTGCGCTGCTGGCCTCGCGGGCGTCGCGGATCGAGAGCCGCGCCCATCCCGACCTGTTCGTGCTCGAAGCGGAGGGCGGCTCGATCCTGATCGAGCGCGCCCGCGATCTGCGCCGCGACCTGCACATGCGGCCGTTCGAGGGCGACCGCCGCGTGTACCTGATCCTCGACGCGCACCTGCTGCGCGACGACAGCGCGAACGCGTTGCTCAAGTCGCTCGAGGAGCCGCCGGCCTACGCCGTGTTCGTGCTCGTATCGGACAACGCCGAGCAGATGCTGGCGACGATCCGATCGCGCGTCGTCTCGGTGCCGTTCCGGCGTCTCGCGACCGCCGAGCTGGCCGCCCACACCGGCGATCCGGTGGCGGCACGGGCGGCGCTGGGCGACCTCGAGCGGGCCGAGCGGCTGGCGCGCGACCCCGCCGCCGCCGAGCGCCGCAGGGGATACCTGGCGCTGGCCCGCGCCTGCCGCCTCGACCCGGACTTCGACGGCGCGGCGGCGGCGAAGACGATCGTGGACGCGGCTGCCGAGCGCTCCGCGGAGGCGCAGAAGCAGGTCGAGCGCGAGGGTGCCGCGCTGCTCGAGGGCGTGGACGACAAGCGGGAGCGCAAGGCGCTGGAGAAGCGGATCGATGATCGCGCCAAGCGCACCGCCCGCCGTGCCCAGCTGGAGGAGGTGCGCGAGGCGGTGGACGTGGTCGCACTCTGGTACCGCGACCTGATGGCGCAGGGCCTTGGCGCTCCACAGGCGGTGATAAACTCGGATCTGGCCGGCGAGCTCGCCATGGATGCCCAGGACCGATCGCCCGGCGATGCAGCCCGAGCGGTCTCCATCGTCTCTGACGTGCGTCGGTCACTCGAGTTCAACGTTCAGCCGGCGCTGGCCGTGGAGGCGATGTTCCACCGACTGCGGCAGGCTCCGGCAGGGAGATAGATCAGATGGCGACTGTTGTCGGCGTCGTGTTCCAGCAGGGCGGGAAGGTGTACTCCTTCGACCCGGCCGGTCTGGAGTTGCACTGGAATGAGAGCGTGATCTGCCAGACCGCCCGCGGTCGCGAGATGGGGCGGGTGGTCGAGGCGAACCACGAGATGCCCGAGCAGGAGCTGGCGGGGCCGCTGAAGCGGATCGTCCGCCGCGCCGCGGCCGACGACGAGGAGCAGGTGCGCAAGAACCGGATCGAGTCGAAGCGCGCGATGCTGTTGTTCCGCGAGCTTGCGAAGCGGCTCGAGCTGCCGGTCAAGCCGCTTTCGGCCGAGATGGTGTTCGACCAGAGCCGGATCGTGTTCTCGTACGGCAGCGAGGAGCGGCTCGACACCCACGAGCTGCAGGCCGAGCTGGCGAACCGGCTCAACCGCAGGGTCGAGGTGCGCGCCGTGGGGCCGCGCGAGGGCGCCCGGCTGTGCGGTGGCGGCGGACTGTGCGGGGCGGTCAAGTGCTGCAACCGCTATCCGTCGCACGAGAGCCCGATCACGCTGAAGATGGCCAAGGAGCAGGATCTACCGATGAATCCCGGCCGGATCACCGGATTGTGCGGCAGGCTACGCTGCTGCTTGGCGTTCGAGCATCCGGTATACCGATCGTTCCGCGATCGCGCCCCCGCGGTCGGTCGAACGGTGGCGACGCCTCACGGAAAGGGTGTCGTTCGTAGCTACGAGGTGCTTCGCGACGCATGCGTGATCGAGATCATGGGTGAGAAGCAGACGATGGAAGTGAAACTCGATGACTTGGCGGAAGTGACGGCATGAGCAAGTTTGCGTTCTGGGGTCCCGGCAGGGATCCGATGATGGAGGAGTTCCGAGCCCAGCTCGAGAAAGAGTGGCGGCGCCGTGGCTATGAGTTCGACGAGGCCGAGAAGCCCGACGCCGAGGTGGTCTTCAACTTCATCGATCCCAAGAAGCCCAAGCCGTTCCGGCGCCGGCAGCGCTCCACCTACGTCACGATCATTCACGCGCTGCCCGAGCTGCCCGAGGACGTGCTCAAGTACGAGTACCCGCTGATGGTGCGCGGTCTGGCCAACCTCGGCATGCTGGTCGTGCCGGGCCACTCCTGTTACTTCGTCACGCCCGAACGGGGCGTGTACTCGGTCCCCGATCCCGGCCGGCTCGAGCAGTGGGTGCACGACATCGTCGACCGCATCACACCGCTTGCCACCTCGCGGCTGGTGATCGACAACCGCTTCGAGCCAGACCTCGAGCCCGAGCTGTGGCAGGGCGACGACCTGACCGAGAGCCTGTTCCAGGCCGGCAAGCGGCTGGACGCGCTGGGCCTCTTGCCGGCGCCGTTCCCGTTGCACGAGATCGTGCCGGAGCGTGAGCTGCGTGCGATCAAGCGCATCTACGGCATCGGCGGCCTTTCCTACGGCAACCTCTCGGTGCGCAAGGATGCGCGCCGCTTCTGGATGAGCGCGTCGGGCGTCGACAAGTCCAACCTGAGGCAGGTCGGCAAGGACGTGCTGATGGTGAAGGACTACGAGCCGTCGACCGGCACGATGGTGCTCTCCGTGCCGCCTGAGATCGAGCCCAACCGCGTCTCGGTGGATGCGATCGAGCACTGGATGATCTATCAGGAGCATCCCGACGTGAACGCGATCGTGCACGTCCACGCCTGGATCCCCGGCATCCCCGCGACCGAGTTCAACTACCCGTGCGGCACCGCCGAGCTGGCGGTTGCCGTCGCCGACATCATCCGCGACGAGCACCAGCCGTCGCATGCGGTGGTGGGGCTGAAGAACCATGGCATCACGGTCACCGGCAGCAGCCTCGAGGACATCTTCGAGCGCATCGAGCCGGTGATCGAGGTGCAGGTTCCGATGATTGCCTAAGGATGCGCGCCGGGCCTGCAGTGCCCCGTCGCGCTCGCG
>JAWVDZ010000136.1:0-6693 GCA_033856955.1 Gaiellales bacterium | reverse complement strand
GTTCGCCGACACCGGCACGTGCCTGCGGGCGGCCGCTGCGAGCTACGAGACCGCGCCGATCAGAGAGCTGGCCGATGCGCCGCCGCTGGCCCCGGTGCGCGAGGCCTGACACCGTCCGGCGTAGCGGCTGCCCGCCCGTGCATCAGCCGATAGACTGCGCCCTCCCGGGCGATTAGCTCAGCGGGAGAGCGCCCGCTTCACACGCGGGAGGTCGCTGGTTCAATCCCAGCATCGCCCATGCCGCAGATGGATCCGCTCACCCGCACCGCGCTCAGCGCCACCATCCACTGCTTCACCGGCTGCGCGATCGGCGAGGTGGCGGGGATGGCGATCGCGACAGCTCTCGGCTGGGGAAACGCCGCCACGATCGCGATCTCGGTGCTGCTCGCGTTCATCTTCGGATACGCCTTCTCGATGCGATCGCTGCTGGGATCCGGGCTCGGGCCGGCACGCGCGCTTCGGCTCGCACTGGCGGCCGACACGGTGTCCGTCGCGACCATGGAGCTGGTCGACAACGGGCTGATCCTGGCCATCCCGGGCGCGCTCGCCGCCGGGCTGGGCGATCCGCTGTTCTGGATCTCGCTGGCGCTGTCTTTGGCGATCGCGTTCATGGCGGCGCTTCCCGTCAACCGCTGGCTGATCAAGCGCGGCCGTGGCCACGCTGTGATGCACGCCCACCACGCCTCATGACAGACGCGCGGTTCGGGAATGGCGCCGGCGCCGCAACCTGCGACAATCCCGGCATGACGCTGATGGGCGCAGAGCGACGCTCGGGGCGATTTGGAATCGACCTTTCGCGGCTGCGCGCGATTGGATCGTCGCGGCCGGCGGCGCTGCTCACGGCGCTCACCCTGGTGGCCCTGGCAACGGTGGTCGTCGACCTGCTGGTGCCGTCGCTCCCCGCCGAATCAGCCGGCGTGATCTACCTGGTGGCGGTGCTCGGCGTCTCGTCGTTCTACGGCCTCTGGTGGGGCCTCGTCACCAGCGTCGGTGCGGCGCTCTCGTTCAACTTCTTCTTCCTGCCCCCCACTCACACGCTGGTGATCAACTCGTCCAGCGATTGGGCGGCGCTGACGGTGTTCGTCGTCACCGCGGCGGTCACCAGCAACCTCGCATCGCGGGCGCGCAGCGAGCGCGACGAGGCGGCCCGGCGCGCCGCCGAGGCGCGGCTGAGCGAGTCGTTCGCCACCCTGATCGCGGATGCGTCCGATCTGGCAAGCGTGCTGCCCACGCTCGGCAGCCAGGCGGCTCGGGCGCTGGGCGCCAGCGACGGCGCCATCCATCGCGGCACCCCCGCTCCGCCGGAGCGCCGCCAGTCGGTGCTGACGCTCGATTTCAACGGCCGCAGGATGGGCGAGCTGCGGCTGATCGAGTGTCCGCCCGGTGCGCTCGAGGCACCTGCCGCGCAGCGCATCGCGCGCAGCCTGGCGGGCCTGATCGCGCTCGGAGAGGAGCGCGAGCGGCGGCTCCAGCAGCAGGTGCAGGCCGAGGCCCTGAGCCGGTCGAACGAGCTCAAGACGGCGCTGTTGCGGGCCGTCTCGCATGACATGCGATCGCCGCTGATGGCGATCACCACCGCCGCCGGCGGGCTTCGCTATGCGGGCCTGGACGAGGACGACCGCGAGCTGCTGCAGACGATCACCGACCAGAGCACGCGCATGAACCGGATGATCGAGAACCTGCTCGACCTGTCGAAGCTGCAGGCGGGGGCGGTGGCCGCCAACGCAGACTGGCTCGACTCGCGCGAGCTGGTCGAGGCGTCGCTGGACGAGGTGGTGCCGAGCGACCAAGAGGCGCGCGTCCAGGTCACGCTCGCCCACGACCCGCCGCTGGTGCGCGGCGACGCCTCGCAGCTCCAGCGCGTGGTCGTCAACCTGGTCGAGAACGCGCTCAAGTTCTCTCCGCCCGAGCGGCCCGTGGAGGTGTCCGTGGCGCGGGCCGGCAAGCTGGTCGAGATCGCAATCACCGACCACGGGCCGGGAATCCCGGAGGCCGACCGGGATCGCATCTTCGAGCCCTTCTACCGCTCGGAGCAGCCCGGCGTGACCGGATCGGGGCTGGGCCTTGCAATCGCGCTCGGCCTGGCCGAAGCCAACGGCTGCCGGCTCTCGGTCGGCGCAACGCCGGGCGGCGGCAGCCGGTTCGTGTTGGCGCTGCCGGTGCCGGCAGGCAAGCGGCGAGCATGAGCGCGAAGACACGCATCCTTGTGGTTGACGACGAGCGCCCGATCAGGCGCGCGCTGGAGGTGACGCTGGCCAAGGCAGGCTACGAGGTTGCCACCGCTGACGACGCCCAGCAGACGCTGACCCAGGCCGCGCTCAACCCGCCCGACCTGGTGATCCTCGACCTGATGCTGCCGGACGCCGACGGCGCCGACGTCTGCAAGCAGCTGCGCGACTGGATGCGGGCGCCGATCCTGCTGATCTCGGCAGTCGGCGAGGAGCAGGACAAGATCCGGGCGCTGGACGCCGGCGCCGACGACTACCTGACGAAGCCGTTCGGTATCGGCGAGCTGCTGGCGCGGGTGCGCGCCCTGCTGCGGCGGTCGGAGGGAGCGACGTCCGGTGAGCAGGTGGTGTCCGTGGGGGCGCTCGAGATCGACCTGCCGCACCGGCTTGTCACCGCCGCGGGCAACGAGGTGCACCTGACGCCGACCGAGTTCGATCTGCTGAAGGAGCTGGCGCTGGCGGAGGGCCGGCCGCTCACCCACCAGATGCTGCTGCGCACCCACATGGGCCGTCTGCGCGACAAGCTGGAGGAGAACGGCGTGCCCCGCAAGTCGATCGAGACGCTGACCGGCGTCGGCTACCGGCTTCGCGGCTAACCCTTCGCCCAACCCGTCACGATTCCGTCACGGCCACGCAACGCCGGAACGGCAGGGGTTTGACTCCAATAAACGGCCGGCGAGGACGATCCGCCTAATCATGCGGCCGAGGTGCAACGATTGCGTCACGATTCTTCACGCCCACACGACAGGTGTTTGACTCCAATAGTTGTGACGGGGGCTGTTGGTGGTTTGGGTCTTGTTTTGTGACGTGTGGTGTGCATCGGGCTCCGGTTGATGAAAACGTGATGCGGACGTGATGCGATTGGCTGTGCCGGCGCGCCCGATCGTGACACCTGCGTGATCCGTTCACTGGCAGTCTGAGAGCATGGTCATCAGCCTGCCCGCCGCGATCGCTCGCCGCACGTCCCGCCGGACGGCGGACGCCGAGTTCCGCTCGATCCTGATCCCGGTCAGCGCCGATCAGGAGCTGCTTCCCTGGGAGATGGTGGACGTCGCCTCTCGGCTGGCGGCCGAGCGGGCCGGGGTGATCGAGCTGTTCGTCTTCTCGCTGATCCCGCTGTCCGAGGACCTCGACGTCGAGATCCCCGACCTCGAAAGCCGCCTGCGCCGGCTGGTCGCCCGCACCACCGCGATGGCCGGGCGCTACGGCATCCGTCTGCGCTGGAGCCACCGCCGGATCCGCGACGCCGCTGCCGAGATCCTGGCCGAGGCCGACCGCGACGGCACGGAGCTGATCCTGTTGGGGGCGACCGATGCCCGCCGCGCCGATTGCCGCAGCCTCGCGCGCGACACCACCGCCCGGCGCGTGTCCGCGCAGGCGCGCGTCCCGGTGATGTTCGTGCGGCCGGCGCCGGAGGCGGCGTGATGGCCGAGGCGCTGGTGCTGGTCGTCGATCCGGACGCAGCGGCACCGCTGGTCGCCGACGCGCTGGCCACCGCCGCCGGCGCCAACGGGCACCGGGTCGAGATGCTGATCCCGCTGGTGATCCCGTCGACGCTGCCGATCGGTGCCGAGCTGCCGGGCGTTGCCGGACTGCTGAACCCGCTGCGCGAGGCGGCCGTCGAGGCGATGTGGGCTCAGGGCATCAGCGGCCGGGCCGAGATCGCGCCCTGCCGCAGCCTGAGCGCGCTGATCGAGGCCCTCGAGGCACCGGCGCGGATCGTGCTGCTGGGCGCCCCCGATCGGCGGCTGCGGCGCGCGCTCCGTCATGCCCCCGCCGAGCTGATCACGATCCCCACCAGGCCCGCCCAACCGAGGGCGCGCCTGCTGCAACGGCGCCCGGCGATGACGCTCGGTGCCACCACACCGGCCGGGCCGGCACGGCGATGACCGCGACCGCCGTCGCCGGCGCCACCGGCCGGGCGCGCAGCTCCCACTGGCGGGCGGCCGCGCTCTCGCTGGGGGCACTCGGCGTTGTCTACGGCGACATCGGCACCAGTCCGCTGTACACCATGCAGCTGATCTTCACCGTCCACCCGCTGGCCCCCACGGCCACGCACGTCTACGGAGCCGTATCGCTGATCTTCTGGTCGCTGGTGATGGTGGTGACGCTCAAGTACGTCCTGCTGATCCTGCGCGCCGATAACCAGGGCGACGGCGGCATCATGGCGCTCGTGGCGCTGATCGAGAGATCGGTCAGCGAGCGGCGAAAGCCGCTGCTGGTCACCGTCGGCATCCTCGGCGCCGCGCTGTTCTACGGCGACGGCATGCTCACCCCCGCCATCTCGGTCGTCTCGGCCGTGTCCGGGCTGCAGGTCGCATCACCGACGCTGGCCGCGCAGATCGTACCCTTCTCACTCGCGATCCTGATCGCGTTGTTCGCCCTCCAGCGCTTCGGAACCGGCGCCATCGGCGTCCTGTTCGGCCCGATCATGATCGTCTGGTTCGCGGCGCTGGCCGCGATCGGAGCCAACGAGTTGGCGGCGAACCCCGGCATCCTGCGCGCACTGTCCCCCACCTACGGCGCCGCGTTCCTGATCGCCGACCCGGCGGCCGGCTTCCTGTCGTTGGCGTCCGTGTTCCTGGCCGTAACCGGAGCGGAGTCGATCTACGCCGACATGGGCCACTTCGGCCGGCCCGCGATCACGCGCGCCTGGCTGATCGTCGCCTTCCCCGCCCTGATGGTCAACTACATGGGCCAGGGGGCGCTGCTCCTGCGCGACCCGAGCGCGACCTCGAACCCGTTCTTCCTGATGGTGCCAGGCGGCCAGACCGTCCAGACGGGGATGGTGGTCCTGGCCACGATGGCGACCGTGATCGCATCGCAGGCGGTGATCTCCGGTGCCTACTCGGTCACACAGCAGCTGGTGCAGCTGGGCTTCCTGCCGCGGCTCACGATCAGGCACACCTCGAAGCGGATCAGGGGACAGATCTACGTCCCGGTGGTGAACTGGTTCCTGCTGGTGGCCGTCGTCTGCCTGGTGCTCGGGTTCCGCAACCCGGAGCACCTGGCCGCCGCCTACGGCGTCGCCCTGAGCGCCATCTTCGCCACCAACACGCTGCTGGCGTTCACCGTCTTCCGAGTGCTGTGGCGCAAGCCCCTGGGGCTCGTGATACCCGGTGCGGCGTTGTTCCTGGCAGTCGAGCTGACGTTCTTCGCCGCCAACCTGGGCAAGCTGTTCAGCGGCGGATGGCTGCCGCTGGCGGTGGGATCGGTGTTCTTCGTCGTCCTCACGACCTGGCGGCGGGGCCGCACCCTGCTGGCGCGCCGCATCCGCGAGAACCGCACCTCGCTGCGCCGCTTCCTCAACCGCTTGGTCGCCGAGCAGCCGACGCGCGTCCCCGGGACGGCGGTGTTCCTCTCCTCGTCCCCGGGCTCCGCTCCGGCGGCGCTGCTCAACAACCTCGAGCACAACCACGTCGTGCACGAGCACGTCGTGCTGCTGACGGTCAGGACGGCCGGAACGCCGCACGTCCCCGACTCCGAGCGGCTCTCGATCGAGCGCCTGCGGCTGGGCTTCGTGACGATCACCGCCCGGCTCGGCTACCAGGACGCGCCCAACGTACCCGCCCTGCTGCGCCTGGCAAGACGGGAGGCTCTCGACATCGATGTCGAGAACGCCTCCTACTACGTCAACCACATCTCGCTGATCCCAGGGGGAAACAACGGCATGGCCGGCTGGCGCAAGCGGCTGTTCACGCTGCTCTACAAGAACTCGACCCCGGCCGCGCGCTACTTCAAGATCCCGCCCGAGCGGGTGCTGGAGGTCGGAGCGTACGTCGAAATCTGAGCGAAGCCGTGGGCAACGCGAGCCTTCGACGGAGAGGGCGGGATTCGAACCCGCGAATGAGGAAACCCCCATTACGCGATTTCCAGTCGCGCTCCTTAAGCCAACTCGGACACCTCTCCTTGCGGGCGGAAGTATTGCACCGTGAGGCAGGCACTTGCCGAATCGCTCCCACTCCGCTGTACTATGCGCTCCGCCGAGCAAGAGGAGGAATCCATGTCAGACGAGCGCATCGAGGTCCTGAGGAAAGTCCCGCTCTTCGACGGGCTGTCCGACAAGGAGCTCGCCGCCGTCGCGAATGCCGCCAAGGAGCGCCGTTTCGACACCGGTGACACCGTCGTCGGTGAGGGCGAGGGTGGTGTCGGATTCTTTGTCATCGCCGACGGCAGCGCGCGCGTCGAGACGCGCGGCGAGCGGCGAGCGACGTTGGGCACGGGGGCGTCGTTCGGGGAAGTGGCGCTGCTGGACGAGGGCGGACGCCGCACGGCGTCAGTGATCGCCGAGTCGCCGCTGCGCGTGTTCGGGCTCACCGCCTGGCAGTTCACGCCGCTGCTCGAGCAGCATCCGGAGATCGCGATCAAGGTTGCCAAGATGCTTGCGCGGCGGCTGCGCGAGACCGAAGAGCGGTTGGCGGCGACCTGATAGCATCCCCGCCGACCGTGCTAAGCGGGGAGATAG
>JAWVDZ010000135.1:0-4116 GCA_033856955.1 Gaiellales bacterium | reverse complement strand
CGGGATCGCGATCGCCATCGCCAGGCTGGCCAGCATCACGGCGATCAACAGGCAACGCACGACGGGCGAGTCGGGATCGAACCAGTTCGTCATCCAGGTCGTGTAGACCCACGCCCACCAGACGACCAGCAGCAGCAGCGCGGTCTGCGCCGCGCCGGCGAGGGTGAGGTGGGAGCCCAGCAGGTGGGAGAGCTGGGTGACCGCGAACACGAACACGAGGTCGAAGAACAGCTCCAGGTTGGTGGCGCGCTGCTCCTGCGCGGTGCGCTGGCGAAGATGCCGGCCGGTGGCGACCGTCACCGGCGGCCTCGGGCCGCCCACGCGCGTGCGTCGATCGTGAACGGCTCCGACGGGATGCGCGCCCGGCAGAGCGCACGCAGCGTTGCAAGGCGATCCGGATCGAGCCCCGCTGCGTAGGTGCCCGCCGGCCCGACGCTGTGCGTGAAGGGCTCCCAGAATGCGTCGAAGGTTGCGTGCTCGACCGGCGCCGACATCACCGTCTGTTCCACGTCGTGCAGCCCGGCCGCCTGGAGCAGCCTGACCAGGTCACCGTCTCGCGAGCCCGCCAGGTGCGACTCGTTCTCCGCGTTGGGGTCGATCTCCGCCACGGCTTCCCAGAACAGGGACAGCGGCCCCCGGCCGCCGCCGTGGTCCCAGACGCAGGCGGCGACCATGCCGCCCTCACGCGTCACCCGCGCCATCTCGGTCACGCCGGCGAGCGGATCCGCCATGAAGTGAACGACGAGCTGCGCCAGGCTGGCGTCGAACGCCTCGTCGGTGAACGGCAGCGACTCCGCCGAAGCCTGCTGGACATCGACGCCGGGATGCCGGCTCCGGGCCGCCTCGACGAACGTCGGTGACGGGTCGACCGCCGACACGTTGGCCGCCGAGACGCGCGCGACCAGCTCGGCGGTGAGCGCGCCGGGACCACATCCGACGTCGAGCACCTTTTGACCGGCGGTCACGCCCGCGAGGTCGGCGAGCTGTGGCGAGAGCTGCACCGAGTAGCGGCCCATGAAGCGGTCGTAGGCGTCAGCGGGGACGGCGAAGAAGCTCATTGCCGGAATCTATCGGCGACGCCCCGTCTGTGACGGCGAGGCCAGATTGACTCATGCCCAACGAGGGTGTACAAAGCCGCATCTCTCATGACCCTCGAGTGAGGAGCGCGCGCCATGACGACCGAGACGGCGATCACCCCTGCTCCGTCCCCGATCCGCGGCATCGAGGCTCGTTCGATCGACTGGGTGCCCGACTCCGAGCGCCACGGCAAGCTCTGGCACCAGACGCCACTCTGGTTCCTCGGCAACTTTCAGTACTTCTCGATACCGATCGGCTTCGTCGGCCCGAGCTTCGGTCTCTCCCTCTGGTGGTCGATCCTGGCCGGGACGGCGGGCATCCTGATCGGCACCGTCTTCATGGCCTTCCACGCGTCACAGGGTCCGACGCTCGGCCTGCCGCAGATGATCCAGTCGCGAGCGCAGTTCGGCTATCGGGGAGTCGTCGTCGCCCTGTTCGCGACGCTCTTCACCTACCTCGCCTTCAACGTTGCCGACCAGGTGCTGATGTCGCAAGGCCTGAACGGCACCTTCGGGTGGAACGAGAACGTGATTGCCGTGGTCACGGCGATCGGCGCGGCACTGCTGGCGATCTACGGGCATGACTGGGTGCACCGGGTCTTCCGTGCGCTGCTGGTGGTGCTGTTCCCGCTGATGACGATCATCACCATCGGCGTGATCACGGGCCACGCCGGAAGCGTGTCCAACGACACCAGCTACGGCTTCAACTGGACCGGGTTCATGGCCCAGCTCTCGGCCGCCGCGGCGTACAACATCACCTACGCGCCGTACGTCTCGGACTACTCCCGCTATCTGCCCCGAAACACCCCCCGTGGCAAGATCATCGCCTCGGTGTTCGTGGGTGCGTCCACACCCGCGATCTGGTTGATCGCGCTCGGCGCCTGGTTTGCCATCCGGCTCGGGGCCGTGGACGGACTGGTCGGTCTGCAGACCGCCGGCAACAACGTGCTTGGCCACCTCGGCTCGGTGGCGGCCTTCTTCTCGGCCTGCGCACTTGCGGCGACGATGGGCATGAACGCGTACGGAGGATCGCTCACGACGCTAACCGGAATTGACGCGTTTCGAAAGCTCACGCCGACCCGGCGGGCGCGGGTGATCACGATCATCGCGCTGACGGTGGTCTGGTTCGTGGTGGGCCAGTCGATCACGACCAACGCGGTGGGCGCCGTCTTCACCTCGCTGACGCTGATGCTCTACCTGCTGGTGCCGTGGACCGCGACCAACCTGATCGACTTCTTCTTCATCCGCCGCGGCCACTACGCGATCACCGACCTGTTCAGGCCGAACGGCATCTACGGCGTCTGGTCGTCCCGAGGTCTGCTCGCCTACGCGATCGGGTTCGCGTCACAGGTCCCGTTCATGGTGCTGATCAACCTGTTCACGTTCAAGAGTTACTACACCGGGCCGCTGGCCAAGGACATCAACGGCGTCGACATCTCGTGGATCGTCGGGTTGGTCGTGACGTCGGTCGCCTACCTGGTGCTGATGCGAAACTTCGACCCGGCCTCCGAGCGCGAGGCGATCGAGGCGAGCGAGCGGGAGCTGGCCGCCGCTTAGTGGCCGCCCCTCACCAGTCCTCCCACGGAAACATGTCCAGGCGTTCGCTGCCGGATTCTGTAATGACGACCTGCGTCTCGAGTTTCACGCACTCACCCCGACCGTGCTCACCGATCAGGCTTTCCAGCGAGACCACCATGCCCGCTTCGAGCGACGGGTTCAGCTCGGCGTAGGCCGAGCCGTCGAACGACGGGTGGGTCGGCGCGGCCGGGTACTCGTCGGCCATGCCCACACCGTGAAACGCCCAGCCGTACTCGTTGGCGAGGTAGCGGTCGGGGATCCGCCACGAGCGCTCGTTGAACTCGCGCAGCGTGATCCCGGCGCGCAGGAGCGCCATGTTGTGGTCGATCTGCTCGCGGGCATGCCGGTAGAGATCGCGCTGCGCCGGGCTGGGCGGGGTGTGTCCGACCGTCCACGATCGTGAGATGTCGGCGCAGTAGCCGTACGGGCCGATCATGTCGGTGTCGAACGACAGCATCTCGCCGGCGGCGGTGACGCGATGTGAGGCCTCCTGGAACCAGGGGTTGGTGCGCGGCCCCGAGGCGAGCAGCCGCGTCTCGATCCACTCGCCGCCGTTGCGGATGTTCTCGTGGTGCAGCTCGGCCCAGATCTCGAGCTCGCTACGGCCGGGCTCGGCCGATCGCTCGTACATGCGCTGGATGGCCGCGTCGCACACCGCCACCGTCCATCGCATCAGCTCGAGTTCGTCGGCGGACTTGATCGAGCGGCCGTGCTCGGTCAGCTCGCGGCCCTCGACCAGCTCGATGCCGTAGGCGGCGAGAGCGGGCACTCCAGCCGGGTCGCAGAGATCGACGGCGAGCCTGTGGCCTCTGCCCAGCGGCAGCACGTCGGCGATCCCCTCCGCCCAGGCGCGGGCCGTTTCGGCCACCCGGCCCGGCACGTCCTGGTACTGCCAGGCCACCGCAGTGCGGTACTCGTCCACGGTGCTGAGCCCAGCCGCCAGGTGCTCGGATCCGGCGTAGCCGAAGTAGACGGCCGGGCCATCGCGGCAGATGAGGGCGTAGCTGGTCGGGTTGTGCGCCATCCAGATCTGCATGTTCGAAACGTCCAGCGCGTAGCGGATGTTGATCGGATCGTGCAGGAGCATGGCAGCGCAGTCGTGGCGATCGAGCTGCTCGCGGATCCGCGACAGGCGGTAGCGCCGCGCGGCCTCGTGCGTCCGCTCCGGCACGGGGCTCGTCAGAGGATGGTCGGCGGCGGCGATGTTGAGGTACGTCGCCTTGCGCTCGTCGCTGAACACCCGTACGTCCGCCATAACCGGGCGATTCTAGGTCACGCGACGAGGGGTCTCCCCGATGCCAGCGCCGGGCGGTGCGATTTAGCGTGGGCCGGTGAGTATCGACCTTCCTTCTCAAAGGAGTGCCACCATGTTCAAGCGCGCGTTCGGCTGTTGTCTGGCTGCGGTTGTCGTGATCGTCCTGGTCGGTTGCAGCGGTGGGGCCGGCTCCGGGGCCTCATCGCC
>JAWVDZ010000134.1:0-3028 GCA_033856955.1 Gaiellales bacterium | reverse complement strand
GTCTTGATTGCGGGCCGATAGATCCTTGAAGATCACACCCGCGCCGCGGAGGACTCGCTTGGCGGGGATGTCGGTCGGAGGCAAGCGACGCGGTCGGTGGTGGCCGGAAGTGACCCGCGAGGGGACGATTGATTCTGGACTCCGCCAGCGCGCGGGTTGCGAACAGCTCCGGCCAGGCCGTCGCCATGGCGACGCTGTTCATGTTCGTGATGCTCGGGATGGGCGCACTCGTGGTCGACCTGGGGTCGTTGTATCAGCAGCATCGCTCGGCCCAGGCGGTGGCAGACTCGGCCGCGCTTGCCGGCGCGGGACTGCTTGACGCAGGCTGGGCGCAGGCGCAGGGGGCGGCGCAGGCCAACTTCAACATCAATCGCAACCCCTCGCAGTCGATCTTGATCAACCCGGCGACGGCGTTTCCCGGCAGCTCCCTGAGCGGCGGCGATTCGGTCACGGTTACGGTGACCAGCACGGCGACGACCGGCTTCTCATCGCTGTTCGGGTTCCACTCGGTGCACATCGACGCAACGGCACAGGCGACGATTGAGAGCTACACCAGCCAAAGCGGCCACATCATGCCGTGGGCGATCATGAAGGACAGCTTCACGGTCGGCAGCTCCTACGCCATCTATACCGATAACAGCGGCAGCAACAACGGCACGGTCGACCTGCCCTTGGCCGGTAGCCAGGCCAACTCGACGTGCACCTACCCGAGCACGTCAGGTGTCAGCGACCTGGCGGCGGTGATCGGAGGTACGCAGGCTGCCGGCGTCGTGCACATCGGTGACTGCCTCGTCACCAAGCCGGGCGGAAGCCCAACGCCTGCGAAACAGGGCCTCTCGGCCATCAATCCCTGGTACAGCCTGAGCTCGGCGATTCAGCTCGACGCGAACGGCCAGTACACGGTCCTGCGCGACACGCCACAGCTCGCCGTGATGCCGATCGTTACCAACGCCGACGGCACCACCGCTTGGACGACCGGCAGCAGCCATCTGACGGTGGTCGGGTTTGCCTGGTTCTTCGTCACCGGCTACAGCAACGCCGGCAAGGAGGTGCAGGGCACGTTCGTCAAACTCTCGAGCGTCCCATCCGCCGGGCAATCGAGCGGCGCGTACAGCAGCTACGGCACCGCGACCACGATCGCCCTCACCGTGTAGCGGTAACATCGGCCGGAGCATGAGCAACACCACCGGCGCCGTACAGCTCGAGGCGCTCCCACTCGAGAGCTGGGAGGCGACCAAGAACACGCTGCACCTGTGGGTGCAGATCGTCGGCAAGATGCGGATGGCCTCGGTGGCTCCTCGCAACCACTGGTGGCACGTCCCGCTGTACGTCGACGTGCGCGGGCTGACGACGCGCCGCATGCGCACGCCCGACGGCACGCCCTTCCAGATCGACTTCGACTTCATCGATCACGCCCTGGTGGTGAGAACGAGCCGGGGCGCGGTCGAATCCTTCGTGCTGGCGGACGGGCTATCGGTGGCGGGCTTCGACGAGCAGCTGCACGCGACGCTTCGCCGGCTCGGGTTCGACGTCTCGATCCGCGAGCGGCCGTACGGCCTGCCGATCACGACGCCGTTTGCGGAGGATCGCGAGCATGCGGCGTACGACCGCGATGTCGTGGAGCGGTTCTGGCGGATCCTCGAGTGGACGGACAGGGTGCTGCAGGAGTTCGCCGGCTGGTACTGCGGCAAGAGCAGCCCCGTCCACCTCTTCTGGCACTCGTTCGACCTCGCCCTGACCCGGTTTGGCGGCGCCCGCGCGCCCGCGCTCCCAGACGCCGACCAGGTCACCCGCGAGGCGTACTCGCACGAGGTGGTCTCGTTCGGCTTCTGGGCGGGAGATCAGAACGTGCGCGAACCGAGCTTCTATGCCTATGCCGCTCCGGAGCCGACCGACCTGCGGCTGCAGCCACTGCGGCCCGAGCAGGCGCACTGGGCGGATCAGGGCCGGGGGTCGATCGCGTTGCTCCCCTATGACAGCGTCCGCACCGCCCGCGATCCCCGCGCGAACCTGCTCGCCTTCCTCGAGAGCGCGTACCGAGCGGGGGCGCGCGGGCCGGGCTGGAACCAGGACGACCTCACGTCGTCATGGTGCCCAGCGCCGCTCGAGCTCGACGAGCTGCTCGCCCCTCCTCGGTGAGCCGGAGAACCTGCGGGCTCGCCGTCACCGGAAGAGCCCGCAGGCAGTGATTTAGGCAGCCAGCCCGCTCGCCGGGCCGGTGTCGTCTCCGCCGATCAGCCGGGCAAGCGTCACCCGCACGCGCTCTGCCTCGCGGGCGTGGGCCTCGAGCTCTGTGGCCGAGGCGCCACGCTGTTCGAGCAGCCCGCCGACAAGCACCAGTCCGCGGAGGCGAAGGAGCAGGTCGTCGATCGTGCGGTCGAGCAGCACGCCGTAGCCGTCCCAGCTGCTGGGGGTGGTGTGTACGGCGGTCATCAGGCAGCCTCCTCGAGCTGAGCGGTGGAAGAGGACGTGAGCGGCTGGACCTCCATGCCCTCGGCATGGGGCCGAAGCAGCACGGCGGCGATCAGGGCGCCGAGCACGGCCACGCCGGCGAGAGCGGTGAACCCAACCTGGAAGCCGTGCGTGAGGCCCCCGTCGACAGCCGCCACCCGCGCCAGCCCGGTGCCGCCTCCGCCGTTGGAGGCGTACGCGGCCGCGATGGTGGTGACGGCGGCCAGCCCCACCGCGCCGCCGACCTGGCGGCTGGTGTTGATCAGACCCGACGCGATGCCCGCGTCGGCGCGGTGGAC
The DNA here is from genome assembly GCA_033856955.1 of Gaiellales bacterium. Classification (GTDB taxonomy): domain Bacteria; phylum Actinomycetota; class Thermoleophilia; order Gaiellales; family JAICJC01; genus JAICYJ01. The sequence goes on along the minus strand of JAWVDZ010000134.1, from coordinate 278 downwards.
GCCGGCCAGGCCGGCGATGGTCACCGGCACGAAGGAGAGCGCCAGCCCAGCGCCGCTGACAAGGAACGCGGGAAACAGATTCCAGAAGTAGTGGCCGCCGACCGGCAGCTGGGTGAACGCGGCAAGGGCGGCCGCGTCCAGCGTCAGCCCCGCCGCCAGCACGCTGCGCACGCCGAACCGGGTGACCAGCATCTGCGCCACGTTCGAGAACACGATGATCGTGAACGTGACCGCTGCGAATCCGACTCCGGTCTGGATCGCGGAGTAGCCGAGTACCT
>JAWVDZ010000133.1:0-6081 GCA_033856955.1 Gaiellales bacterium | reverse complement strand
TAGCGGTGCTGCACCTGCATCGGTTCGGAGCGACCGATGGAGCGCCGGTGCTCGCGCTGCATGGCGTGACCGGCCACGGTGCCCGTTTCCGCGATCTCGCCGAGCGGGGACTGCCGGAGCTCCGCTGGCTGGCGCCCGACCTGCGCGGTCACGGCCGCTCGACCTGGGACGCGCCGTGGGGGGCCGAGCAGCACGTCGACGACCTGCTGGCGGTGCTGGACGCCGAGGGCATCGAGCGCTGCGCCGTGGTCGGCCACAGCTTTGGCGGGCTCCTGGCAACCCACCTCGCTGCCAGGGCGCCGCAGCGTGTGAGCGTGGCGGCGCTGATCGACCCGGCGATCGCGCAGAGCGGGCATGAGATGCTGGAGGCGGCCGAGGAGACACGACGCGACGAGGGGTGGGAGTCGCGGGAGGAGGCTCTTCGGGCGCGCAGCGAGGGCCGCCCACCGCAGGCGCTTCCGTACGTCGCGTCGGACCTCGATGAGGCGCTCGAGCAGGGAGCCGACGGCCGCTGGCGGCTTCGCTTCTGCCGCTCGACGGTGATCGCGGCATGGAGCGAGATCGCGCCCCCGGCGGTGTCGCTGGCGGGCTTCGACGGGGAGCTGCTGCTGATTCCCGCACTGCAGGACGGGATGGTGGGTGACGACCTGGTGGAGGCGCTTCGAGGCGATCTCGGCGAGCGGCTGACCGTCCGCGGCATCGAGGCCGGGCACATGATCTACTGGGACGCGTTCGACGAGCTGGTGGACGTGTTGCGGCCGGCGCTGCTGCCGTAATCGTCACAATTCGCGTGACACCCGCGTGACATCTCGGGTGCCAGACACCTGCTGTACCGGGTTCACAGTTCCGTCACCCATTCGCCACACCTTCACGGCCTGGTTGGGCGATTCCCCCGCCGCGCCCAATTATTGGAGTCAAACCCCCGACGTGTGGGTGTGCGCTTGGCGTGACGCAATCGTTGCACGTCGGGAGCACCGTCCAACGGTGTCCGGTGCTGAGATACGATCCCCACGCACCTCGACCGAGCGATGGAGGAGTGGAGTCTGATGGAGTGTGACGTTGCCGTTCTGGGCGGTGGGCCGGGCGGATATCCGGCCGCAATTCGCGCCGCCCAGCTGGGCGCAAAGGTGGTGATGATCGAGCAGGGACGGGTCGGCGGCACCTGCATCACCGTCGGCTGCATTCCGACCAAGGCATGGGTCCAGACCGCGCACGCATTGCGCGAGGTGCACAGCGACTTCGCCCAGCTGGGCGTCAACGTGAGCGGCGTCGAGCTCGACTTCTCGGCCACCCAGAAGAACAAGGAGGGCATCGTCGCCGGCCTTGTCAACGGCATCACCGGCGTCGTCAAGGCGAACGGCATCGAGGTCGTGACCGGCCGCGGCAGCTTCAAGGACGCGCACACGATCGCGGTCGAGGGCGGCGAGGACGTCAGCTTCCAGCAGGCCATCATCGCCACCGGCTCCCACCCGCTGCGGCCGCCCGTGGACGGCATCGACGGCAAGCTGTGCGTCGATTCGACCGGGCTGCTCGAGGTGGGGGAGGTGCCAAAGCGGGCCGTGATCCTGGGCGGCGGCGTGATCGGCGTGGAGTTCGCCTCGATCCTCGCCCACTTCGGCAGCGAGGTGACGATCGTCGAGATGCTCGACAGCCTGATCCCGACCGAGGATGCCGACGCCGCCAAGGAGCTGCAGCGCGCGTTCAAGAAGCGCAACATCGCGATGCACCTCGGCGCCCGCGCCACCAAGATCGAGCACGACAAGGCCGCCACCCTGCACTTCGAATCGGCCGACGGCACCGCCGGGCAGGTCGAGGCCGACCTGGTGCTGGTCGCCACCGGCCGTGGGCCCAACGCCTCCGGCATCGGGCTGGAGGAGGCCGGCGTCGAGTTCGATCCCCGCAAGGGCGTGACCACCGACGCCGCCATGCGCACGAGCGTGCCGCACATCTTCGCCGCCGGCGACGTGGCCGGCCGCTGGCAGCTCGCGCACACCTCCTTCCGCGAGGGCGAGGTGGCGGCCGAGAACGCAACCGGCCACGCCGCCGAGGTCGACTACGCGGCCGTTCCCCGCTGCATCTACACCGATCCCGAGATCGCCGGCGTCGGCCTCACCGAGGCGCAGGCGCGCGAGCAGCACGGCGACGAGGTCGCGGTCGGCCGCAGCCCCTTCGCGGCCAACGCCCGCGCGCAGATGTACGGCGAGAAGACGGGCTGGGTGAAGACGATCCACGAGACGCACTACGGCGAGCTGCTGGGCCTGGTGATCGTCGGGCCGCAGGCCACCGAGCTGATCAACGCCGGCGTGATCGGCATCACCGCCGAGGCCACGATCGAGACGATGGCCGACTCGATCGCCGCCCATCCGACCCTGGCCGAATCGGTCAAGGAGGCCGCCCTGGTCGCGCTCGGCCGTCCGATCCACCTTCCGCCCGCCCGGCAGAAGGCGAAAGCGGCTGCGGCCAAGTGACCGGCGTTCGCGCCTCCCACTACCTGATCCCGACGCTCAAGGACGACCCGGCCGACGCCGAGGCCGTCAGCCACCGGCTGCTTGTGCGGGGCGGCTTCATCCGGCGCATCGGCGCCGGCCTCTACACCTACCTGCCGCTGGGCTGGCGGGTGATGCGAAACATCGACCGCATCATCCGCGAGGAGATGGACACGATCGGCCAGGGCATGCTGATGCCGGTGCTGAACCCGGCCGAGCTGTGGCAGAACACCGATCGCTACGAGATCGAGCAGCTCTACAAGCTGTCCGACTCGTCGGGCAAGCCGTACGCGCTGGCGCTGTCGCACGAGGAGTGCGTCACCTTCCACGCCGCCCGCGAGATCCGCTCATACAAGGAGCTGCCCCAGGTCTGGTACCACATCCAGACCAAGGAGCGGGACGAGCCGCGGCCCAAGAGCGGCATCCTGCGCACGCGCGAGTTCCTGATGAAGGACTCCTACAGCCTCGACCGCGACCTGGAGGGACTCGATGCGAGCTACGACAAGCACATCGAGGTCTACCGCCGGATCTACGACCGCTGCGGCCTGCGCTACTGGATGGTGGAGTCGGACGTCGGCATGATGGGCGGGTTCGGCGCGCACGAGTTCATGGCGCCGAGCAGCTCGGGGGAGGACGAGATCGCGCTGTGCTCGAACTGCGACTACGCCGCCAACGTCGAGATGGCGCGGTCGCGGCCCCGGCCGCCGGAGTTTCCCGCGCCGCTGGATGCGCCCAGCGAGATCGCGACGCCCGGCGTCACCACCATCGAGGCGCTGGCCGCTCACCTCGGCATCGACGCCGCCGCCACCTCCAAGGCGATGGTGCTGCACCGCGACGGCGAGGTGGTGCTGGCGCTGGTCAGGGGCGATCACCGGCTGCACGATCTCAAGACGACCAAGCTGCTGGGCGGCACATTCCGCCCGGCCTCGCCCGAGGAGATCGTTGCCACGTTCGGCGCCGATCCCGGCTCGATCGGCCCGGTCGGCGCCAAGGTGCGGATCGTTGCTGACGAGGCGCTGCGGGAGGGCCAGTTCGTGGCCGGCGCGAACCGGACCGGCCATCACCTGCTCGGCGTGCAGGCCGGCCGCGACTTCACGCCCGAGTTCGCCGACATCCGCGAGGTGAACGATGGCGAGGGATGCCCGGAGTGCGACGGCGTGCTGAGGATCGAGCGCGTGATTGAAATTGGGAATATATTCAAGCTCGGCACCAGGTACTCGGCGAAGCTTGGAGCGACCTACCTCGACGAGTCGGGTCGCGAGAATCCCATCGTGATGGGCAGCTACGGAATCGGACTTGCGAGGATCATGGCCGCGGCGATCGAGCAGAGCAACGATGAGAAGGGCATGATCTGGCCTCGCGCGCTGGCACCGTTCGAGGTGCACATGGTGGTGATCGGCGACGCCGATTCCGAGCAGTTCGCGATCGCGGAGGGGCTGGATGCCGAGCTCTCGGCCGACGGCATCCCGGTGTTGTTCGACGACCGTGACATGAGTCCGGGCGTCAAGTTCGCCGACGCGGAGTTGATCGGAGCTCCGGTGAGGCTGACCGTGGGCAAGCGCACCGTGACGGAGGGTACGGTGGACGTTCAGGCTCGAAGGGCACGCGAGCAGACCTCAACCAGCGTGCAGGAGGCCGCCGAGATGGTTCGCGGCATCCTGCGGGAAGGAGCTTGACGTGGCACGAAAGGCAGCGGCACCAGCGAAGAAGGCGGCACCGGTGAGAAAGGCCGCCGTGAGGAAGACGGCTCCGGCGGCAAAGGCGGCGGCGCCGTCCGGCAGCCAGCCGTTCGGCGCGACGCTCGGCACGCGCATGCGCACCAAGGGCATCTCATACCGCGCGCTGGCCGAGAAGACCGGCCTGTCGGCCGGCTACCTCAACCACCTGGTGCACGGCAACCGACCGGTTCCGGCCAACAGCGTGATCCAGAGCATCGCCAAGGCCGTCGGCGTCAAGGCTGACAGCTTCCGCGAGTTCCGCATCCGCAAGGTCTCGGACACGCTCGCCAAGCGGCCCGACCTGGTCGACCGGGTCTACGAGGAGATCGTCAAGGGCAAGTGAGCTCGGGGGGCCACACCGCTCCCGGAGCGAGCCGGCGTAGCTGCACGGTGACGCGGTGTGACGAACTTTGCAACCGCTTCGCGCTGTCCAGTTGGGCCTGCACCGAGTCCCAGGCGTCGTAGGGCACGAACAGCGAGAAGCGGCTTGCGACCGTGTCAAGCGGGCAGTAGACGGACGTGGGGTTGCCGGCGGTTGCTGGGACCGCACCATGGATCTTGAGGCGTTGCAGCGCCGTCTTCGGCACGTCGTTTAACACCTTGGACTGAACGACCTGGCCTTGCCCGGACTTGTCGGAGCTATGGGCCTCAATGCCCCCACCGCCTCCGCTGACGCCCCCGGCCGCCGAGCCGGAGCCACCGCCGCCAAGCTTGGCAATGCCCGCGACCAGCGCCACCGTGATCAGCGAGGCCGCGAGCAGCGTCACCAGCGGCCGGCGAACGGCGCTGGTCGACCGCCGCGGCTCCGAGCGCACCCGCTTCATGACCTCGCCGGCCAGATCCGGCGGTGCCTGGGCCTGGCCGTCGTCGCGCAGCCGGCGTGCGATCTCCTCGTGGTCTTCGGGTTCGATGTCGCTCATGGCGTCCTGTTCGTCTCCAGCTCGGCGGCGAGCCGCGCGCGTGCCCGGTGAAGCCGTGACTTGACGGTGCCGGCCGGTACTCCCAGCGCCTCGGCCGCCTCGTCCATCGACATCCCGATCACGTCGCAGGCAACGGCGGCCGCCCGGAACTCAGGTTCGAGCACCGCCAGCGCCGCGATCAGGTCGAGCCGGTCATCGGAGGAGCGGTCGTGGCTGACCGCCATGATCTCCTCCACCGGGTCGGCCGAGCGCCGCCGGCGGTCGAGCGCGTCGTAGGCCTTGCGCAGCACGATCCGGTAGATCCAGGTCGAGAACCGGGCGTCGCCGCGGAAACGGTCGATCGCGCGCCAGGCCGAGATCAGGCCCTCCTGCACGCAGTCGCGGGCATCGGCGTCGGACAGCGTGATGCGCAGCGCGAGCGTGTAGAGGCGATCCTGATAGCGCAGCACCAGCTGCTCGAAGGCGTCCGCGTCGCCCCGCGCCGACCGCTTCGCGAGCCACTCGTCCGATGCGTCACGCAGTCGCACCGGGGCATGGTACGCCGCCGGCCATGCCGCGGGCGGGACGGTGATTGCGATCGCTTCGGTCATACGGTGCTTTGACGGCCTTCGGCGCCGGACGGTTCCAGCACCACCCTCGGTATACTGCGGCCCTTCGGGGCGTGGCGCAGCCTGGTAGCGCACCCGGCTGGGGGCCGGGCGGTCGCAGGTTCAAATCCTGCCGCCCCGACTGCTGGGGAGGCTGCACAGGTTTCACCGGCCGTGGATTTTCCTCCACACAGTCTGGTCGCGGGAGCCGCGGCACGGTAGGTTGAATGAGCGTGTCGGAGCGTGCCTGCGACACGCTAGCTCAGAGGGCGCCGCCGCCAGCCCCAACATCCAAACCATGGGTGTTGCCCGCGCTGGCGGCGACGCTTGGGCGCTACGGCACCGGCTGCCAGTCCGGCTCGGAGCCGTT
>JAWVDZ010000132.1:0-5846 GCA_033856955.1 Gaiellales bacterium | reverse complement strand
TGCAGCCTGCTCCCGGCGTTGAGCTGCGGCGGCGGCCGTGCGTGCCGACCAAGCACCTGGAGGCGATCACCCACTCGTCGCTCTGCTCGCTCGAGGCAGGTCTTCGCGGGTACGACGTGGTGCACTTCCACGGCGTCGGGCCGTCGCTGACGATCCCGTTCGCCCGGCTCGGCCGGCGGGCGGCCGTCTGCGCCACCATCCACGACCAGGACTACAACAAGGACAAGTGGTCGGGATTCGCGCGACGGATGCTGCGGGCCGGCGAGTCGAGCGCCTGCCGCCACGCCGACGCGGTGATCTCGGTCGCGCACTACATCGAGCGTCATCTCCAGGACGTCTACGGGCGCGAGGCGGACTACATCCCGAATGGGAACGATCCTCTGCATCTCCACCCGGCCGGCGAGACGCTGGCTGCACACGGGCTGGAGCGGGGCCGCTACCTGCTGTTCCTGGCCCGGCTGGTGCCTGAGAAGGGCTGCGACGTGCTGATCGAGGCGGTGCGCTCGAGCTCGACGGAGCTGCGGCTGGCGATCGTGGGCGGCGCCAGCCACTCGGACGAGCACGCGGAGCAGCTGCGCCGGCTGGCCGGGGACGATCCCCGTATCGTCTTCCTCGGGTTTCAGAGCGGTGACGCCCTGGACGAGCTTCGCACCAACGCCGCCGCCTACGTGATGCCATCGCGCCAGGAGGGACTGCCGCTCTCGCTGCTCGAGATGCTGTGGTACGGGCTGCCCGTGATCGCCAGCGACATCCCGGCCGTGCACGAGGTGGACGGCGCGGTGCCGGCCGAGCGGGTCACGTTGGTGCCGCCTGGCGACGCCGTCGCGCTGCGGGGCGCGATCGAGCAGCTGCCGAGCGACCCGGACGTCGTTCCCGGAGCGCTCGCCTGGCCGACCTGGGCCGACGTGGCGGGGGAGGTCGAGGACGTGTACGCTCGGATCGTGCGGCGGCGAGCCAGGTGAGGTCTTGGTTGGGCGCGCGGAGCGCGCTCTTGGCGCTGCTCTTGGTGGCGCTGTTTGCGGGCGGCCTGCGGGCGTACGCGCTCTCCTCGCCTGGCACGACCGTCTGGGACGAGTGGTTCTACGCCCGCGACGCCTGTCTTGAGGTTAAGGGACCCGCGGTCTGCCACCGTAGCAGTGAGCAGAGCAACGTGCACCCGCCTGTCGGCAAGCGGTTGATCGCGCTCGGGATCCGGCTGTTCGGCTTCACGCCGTTCGGGTGGCGGATCTTCGCCTGGGCAGCGGGCACCCTCACGGTTGCGTTGCTGTACCTGCTCGCGCTGAGGCTGTTCGGCTCCGTCGGATGGGCGCTGTTTTCGGCCGGCCTGCTGGCGATCGACCCGCTGCACTTCGTGCACTCGAGGCTCGCGCTGCTGGACGTGTTCGTGACGCTGTTCGTGGTGGCCGCGACGCTGTTCGCCGTGCTCGACCGCGACCGCGGCGGCGAGGGCCTGTTCAGGCCCTGGCTCGCCCTGTGTGGCGTTTCGGTCGGACTCGCCATTGCCAGCAAGTGGTCGGGCGCGCTGATCATCCTCGGCCTGCTGCCGCTGGTCGTGGCCTGGGCGCCGCCAGGCCGGCGCCGGCGGGCGGCGCTGACGGCGGCGACCTGGCTGGTGGTGGTGCCGCTGATCGTGTACACGGCCTCATACGCCGGCCGGTTCCACACAGGCATCGCCGGCTGGCCGCATACGTTTGCGCGCCGCCAGTTGCACATGCTGCGCTTTCACATCGATCTCAGCAGCGGCCAGCAGTATCAGTCGCGTCCCTGGGAGTGGCTCGCGATCCGGCGGCCGATAGCCTATTTCTTCTCCGCCTACCAAGGCCGCTATCGCGAGGTGATCGCGATCGGCACGCCGTTTGTGTGGTGGCCGGGTGCGGTGGGAGTGCTGGTCGCGGCCTGGAGCACGCTGCGGAAACGCTCGGCCGGAGGGGCGGCACCGGTGATCGCCGCCTGCGCCTGCGCCTGCTACCTGCCCTGGTTCGCACTCTCCGCCGACCGGGGCTTCGTCTTCATCTACTACGTGCTGCCGGTCGTGCCGTTCCTTTGCCTGGGAGCTGCGCTGGTGGCCCGCCGGCTGTGGTGCTTGCGGCTGCCGGGTAGGGCGGTGGTGTCGATCCTGACCGTCCTGGCTGTGGTCTGGTTCGCGTTGTACTACCCGGTGCTGACCGCCCGCCCGCTGTCCGGCGCGGAGTGGAAGCAGCGGATCTTCCTTCGGGACTGCGGCCGGACGGTGAAGCAGACCAAGTACGGCCCCGTGCCGCTGTTCACCACCTTCGCGCATCCACCCGGCGGCTGGTGCTGGGTGTAGGACTGCCCTGAGAAGCTCTAATGAAATGCCTCCGGCGCCTGGCGCGTCTGGAATTTGCGTGATCGCAGATTCCTCCCGACCGATGAAAGCCTGCAGGCTTGCATCTGCGCTGGCGCAGGAGACGATGTCGCATCTTGCCCAGATGAACTCCGTATATGGGCTGCTACGCGCCATCGCCTCCTGTTGGCGTGCCATCCGCCATCCATCCACGATTCATTCCGTTAGAGCTTCTACGCGGCGCGGCGGCTCTGCGCGACCGCCTCGAAGTAGGCCAGCCGGTCGCTCTCGTCGCCTTCGGCGGTGGAGAGGATGGCGCTGCTCCTGCCGGTCAGCCGCTTCACCTGATCTGCGACATCGTTGCCAAATCGGGCGACGAGCGCCATGGCGCTGGGTGCCAAGCCGGACCGCGTGGCGCGCGTCACAGCCCGTGCCAGCGTCGGCCGGTTGGGTGGGCGGTCGGGCGATGAGAGCCGCTCACTACCCCTCACCAGCGTCTGCCAGACCCGGCTCCCGGATAGCGTCTCGATCACCTCGCGGGGGATCGGTGCATCGAGGAGCGCGCGGCTGCGTCGGAAGCTGACCGCGATCACCTCTGCCGCGCCCCACGCGCGCGCCCGTCTGATCAGCTCCTCCCACTCGATCGGTTCGGCCGCGGCGGCCCGTTCTATGTCCTTCAGCCACGACAGCTTGGCGCCGCCACTCAGCCCAGCGTGCAGTGCCACGTGCAGCAGCGTGTCGATCGGGTCGAGCGTCAGCACCTGGGGGCCGTCCAGCGAGACGCGGCGCGCGCGCTCGAACAGCCCATCCATGTCGACCCGAAATGCCGAGCGCACCGAGCCTCGATTGAGCAGATGCCAGTGGACGTCGACCGCTGTGCCGTAGGGCGCGGTCATGTGCACCTGCCCGCGCATCTCACGGCGGATCCGCCGCCAGTTTCGGTCGAGCACGTCGCAGTCGGCTTCGATCAGCGTGCTGATCGCGTCAGCGAACAGCCGCCGCGGCACCACCAAATCGACGTCGTCGTACGCGCGCAGGTCGTTGCGCGGATAGACGACCTCGGCCATCACCGGTCCCTTGACGACCATGAACGGGATCTCGTGGCGGCGCAGCGCCTCACCGAGCCGGATCACGTCGCCCATCACCTTCATATGGTGGGTGAGATTCAGGTGGTAGACGGTGGTCAGAAGCGACAGCAGCTCCTCGTCCAGGCCCGGCAGCGAGCGCAGCGTCAGGTACACCAGGTTGGTGACGCCGTGGTCGGCGGCCGCGCGTCCCAGCTCACGCGTGTCGTGGCCGGCGATCAGGCGCTCGATGCCGTCCGGCGCAGCCGACCAGTCGTGTTCCCGCGTACATGCCACCAGCAGCTCGAACTGGCGGTCGACGTTGCTCACGCGAAGCGCGCCAACTGCTCGTGGCCGTTGCGCCCGGGCGGGGGGCCGACATCGACGCCGTCCAACTCGACCCAGGCGTGGGCGGACTTGTCCGCCGGGTTCTTGGGCAGGCCGATCACCAGCTCCGCCGCGTCGCCCTGCTCGCGCAGCAGCCGGTAGAGAACGAGCGCGTTGAAGATGCAGCGTGGCCGCCGCCGGCCGATGTGGAGCGTGCGATCGACCGCCCAGGCCAGCTGGCGTGGAGGCAGCTGCTGGCCGCGAACATGTCCAGCGTCTCCGATCCGGGCCGCGAGCTTGGGCAGCGGCTCCCGGCCGACGCGAATCCGCACAACCAGGTACCAGCGCACGATCCGCAACCACAGACGCACCTTGGCCGGCGCGTTCAGCCTCTGACCACCACTCCTCAACTCGCGCACAGCTCTGCCACCGTCGCCACCACGTCCGGGAGGCGGCTCATCGTCAGCGGCCGGAACAGGTTCCATACAGGGATCCGATCGGCAAATGCCGCCACCTGCTGAAATGCGCGGCTGCGGTCGTCCGACTCCGGTAGCCGGAATGCCAGCGTCCACAGGTCGGGGATCGCGTCCATCGTGTCCACTCGCTGAAGCCGGATCAGGTCGTCTGTCGACTCCCGCAACAGGACGATCGCCTGAACCGGCACGGGCGCGGCGTCACCGCGCCGCTCGTCGTCGATCGCGAGCTCCACGCGACCGCGGGCACGGCTGGCGACCGTCATGCCGCTCGGCGGGGCGCCGTCGAAGGTGTCCTCGCGCATCCTGACGATCGCCGGCCCGGGCATCACGAACGGGTCCGGGTCGAGCTGAAGCCGGGAAATGTCCTCGGACAGCAGACGGTGGCCGGCCTCGTGGAACGCAACGGACAGGGTCGTCTTTCCGAACCGCCCGGGCGCGGCGACCAGTACCGCCACTCCGCCGATGTCGATCGCCGCCGCGTGCAGCGAGAGGTCTCCGCGCCTGGTGAAGGCGAGCATGGTCGGGACGCCCCACAGTTGCACCTCGCGGCGAAGCGCATCGGTGCCGTCGTCAGGCACCTCGATCGTGCCTTCGAAGGGCGCGATCCTGAACCAGCCCACGGCGTCGGCCCAGAACGTGAAGATCCTCCCGCCACCGTACAGGCGCGCGACCACGCCCAACTCGGTCTGCCAGTCGAGGATCTGCGGCTGGTCGGGGCTGGGCGGGTCGCCCAGCATCGGCACCACCGACAGCTGGTCACGGCTGACTCCGGGACGAGTGAACTGGAAGCGGTACTCGCTGTTGACGGTGAACCCCTGACAGCTGCGGACGTCGTCGTTCACAGCTGAGCCAGGAAGGCGTGAACGGAGGTGAGGTCACGCGCCCAGCAGAACTCCCACAGCGTGAAGTCGCGCTGCTCGATCCGCTCCGCGAGGCGGGCGTAGTCGACGCCGTCGAATCGGTGAGGGGGATCGATCACGTAGCGCCCGATCAGGTCGTAGTCGGCGTGTGTCAGAAGATGCTCGCCGAATACCGTCTTGTCCTTACGGTCGAGGATCGCATCCGGCAGCCGTCCGCGCAAGCAGCTCTTGACCAGCGTCTTTCGGCGAGTGTCCGGAAATTTGACCTCTGCACGCAGGCTGAGGAAGAACTCCCACAGGTCCACGTCCACAAACGGCCGTCGCACGTCGACGCCGTGCATCGAGGCGACGACCTCGTCCGCGGCCAGCGTCTCGCTGGCTCCGCCGAAGGCCTTCGTTTGAAGCGCGGTCCAGCGGCCGCGGATCGGGTTCAGCAGGTCGGGCCGGGGGATGTCGCGAAGGTCGCGGTGTGTGATCCAGTCCGGCGGCGGCACCGCCCGCTCGACGCCGCGGGCGCGGAGGTAGGCGTTCGCGATTCGCCCTGGTGCGAGCGCGGGCACGAACTGCCGGATCATGAACGGCAACGGCGTGCCGCGGCGCCGCTGGGTGCGCAGCAGCCTCGAGAGGGCCGAGATGCGGCCGTGGGTGAGCAGATGGCCGACCAGGTAGCCCGTGTTGTCGATCACGTACTCCGCCAGCTCGCCCGTCAGCAGCGTGCGGTGGCCCAGTTGCGCCGCCAGCGCGTAGTTCTCGTCCAGCTCCGGGACGGACACGACGGGCGTGGGGGCGTCCAGCAGTCCGCACCAGCGCTCCA
>JAWVDZ010000131.1:0-3131 GCA_033856955.1 Gaiellales bacterium | reverse complement strand
AACCTGTTCCGGTTCAAACCACAACATCCCGCCAGGCTGAGGATAGGGGTGGCGGTCACGAGCGTCGTCAATCGGCGGTGGTGACCGGATCGTCGAGCGCGATCGTGCCGCCGCTGAGGATGTCAGCCCGCAACCCTGCTCGGTGCACGAGTGGGCGCAGCAGGCCGGGCCGCGACACCCGTTCGAGGTGTGCGCATGGCTCGGCCAGCCGGCGTCCGATGCATTCAACCGTGCCAACTGTGAAGCGGTGGCCGACCAGGGCGTTGAGGTCGATGCCGCGGGTAGCGATGTTACGGCGCGCCTCCTCCCAGGGCAGCTTCAGCTCGTCCAGCACCTCGGCCTCCACGAGCGTGAGCTCATAGCCGAGACCGGGGCCGCTGAATGTGCCACGGCCGTCGTAGTAGCGGTCGCCCTCCAGGCCGCGGCCGGCGACCGCATTGGCCGACTCGACCCGGATGAGCGCCGCTTCGGCTGCCGGGGCGAGCAGTATCGCGGCGACGAAGCCGGTGGTGCGCGCGTTGCCGTACGGCTCGTCAATCGGGAGGTGCACGTCAAGCCGGGCCAACAGGCTGCCCTCGACGATGGTGCCGTCACCGGTCAGAGCTCCCCTCGGGTCGTGCAGCGGCCCGGACGGTGACCCGAACATGACGACGGCGTGGTCGCCGCCGCCGGTGCGCACGCGCGCGATCCAGTGGCCCGGCCAGTCGAACACGGCGGGGTCGGCGACGCCGACAAGTCCGAGGTTGCGCTCGGCCAGCCACTGGCGGGTGACGAGCAGCGGGTCGGAGTCCGGTTCGGGCTCGGGCGGCCGCGTACCCAGAATCAGTTCCAGGCATTCGCGCAGCTCGGCCCCGTACGTCATGCCGGGATGGTAGAGGGCGAGCGGGCGACCGCCTCAGTAGTCTCCCGGGCGTGCGCATCCTGGTCGCCCGCTGCGAGATCGCCTACCACGGCCGCGCCGTGACCCGGCTCGGCGCCGGCGATCGCGTGATCCTCTTCAAGACCGATGGCAGCCTCTGCGTGCACGCCGACAAGGGCTACAAGCCGCTCAACTACATGCCCGGCCCGACCACCGTCAGCCAGGACGGCGATGTGATCCGCGTCTACCGGCCGGCCTCGGACGAGTCGCTGGTGATCGTGCTGCACGAGGTGTTCGAGGACTCGGCGCTGGATCTGGTGGACGAGGCGTTGCTGGAGCGCGACGGCGCCGAGCGCCAGATCCACGTGCTGCTGGAGCGTGCGCCCGAGACGATCGAGGCCGGGCTGGTGGTGCTGGAGCGCGAGCGCTTCACGGATACCGGGCCGATCGATCTCTTCTGCCGCGACGCGGACGGCCGCACGGTCGTGGTCGAGGTGAAGCGCACACGCGCGGTCGCCGCCCACGTCGAGCAGCTCACCCGCTACTGCGAGCGAGTTGACCTCGACCCCGCGCACGCTCCCTGCCGCGGCATCCTGGTCGCGCCCGAGATCGCTCCCCAGGCGCGGGTGATGTGCGAGGCCCGTGGCTACGTCTTCGTCGAACTCGACTACGAGGTGCTGAAGGGCGAGGTCGCCCCCGAACTGACGCTGTTCGACGGCTGAGGTGCCGCCCTTCGAGCTGCCCCCAGATTAGAGAGCCGCCACGGCCTCCAGGAAGCGATCGATCTCGTCCGTGGTGTTGTAGTGAACGGCTCCCACCCGAACGGCGCCGCCCTGCGCCTCGAGCCCCAGCCGCTCCATCAGCTCCAACGCGTAGTAGTTGCCATCCCAGACAAAGATGTCGTCGCGCGCGAGCGCCGCCGAGACCTCGGCGGGCGTCCGGCCGTCCACCGTGAATACGACGGTCGGCACGCGCCGGTCGAGGTCGTGGGTGCCGAACTGGGTCACGCCGTCGATCGCGTCCAGCCCCTGGATCAGCCGCGCCGTCAGCGCCCGCTCGTAGCCGGCGATCGCCTCGGCGCCGATCTCGACCATGTAGCGGGCCGCAGCGGCCGTACCCGCGATGCCCTCCAGGTTCACGGTGCCCGTCTCCCACGAGCCGGGGGGCTCGTCGTGCGCCGGGCGCACCTTGTAAGGGCGGATCCGCTCGAGCAGCTCGCGCCGGCCGTAGAGCACTCCCACGTGCGGGCCGAAGAACTTGTAGGCGGAGACGGCGAGGAAGTCGCAGCCCACGGCGTGCACGTCCATCGGGCCGTGGGGAGCGAACTGCACCCCGTCCACGTAGCTGATCGCCCCCGCCTCGCGCGCCAGCCGCGTCATCGCCTCGACGTCCGAGATCGTGCCGGCGCCGTTCGAGGCCCAGTTGAAGGCGGCGATCCGCGTGCGGTCGCTGAGCTTGGCGGCGAAGTCGTCGATGTCAACGGTGCAGGACTCGACGTCGATGTCGGCGTGGCGCACGGTGACCCCGCGGTCCTCGGCCGCCAGCAGCCATGGCGCCACGTTGCCGTCGTGGTCGATGCGGGTGACGAGGATCTCGTCGCCGGGTCCCAGGTCGCGCGTCAGCGCGCGCGAGGCGTGGAAGGTGAGCGTCGTCATGTTGGCGCCGAACACGATCTCGCCCGGATCGGCCCCCAGCATCAGGGCCATGTCGCGACGGGCCTCGTCCAGCACTCGGCTCGACTCGACCGAGGTCTCGAACGGTCCGCCAAGGTTGGCGTTGAAACGGGTGTAGTACTCACTGACCGCGTCGATCACCGAGCCGTGCACCTGGGTGCCGCCGGGGTTGTCGAGATGGATGCGGCCGGAGGCGAGCGCCGGGAACTGCGCGCGGATCGCCTCGACGTCGAGGGTGTGGGCGGTCTGCTCCATCGGGAGAGTCTACGATCTGCGCATGAGACTTGCCATTCTTGGCGGCGGCCCGGCCGGCTACGCCGCCGCCGCCACCGCCGCCCATCTCGGCGCCGACGTGACCCTGATCGAGGACAACCAGCTGGGCGGCAACTGCACGATGACGGACGCGATCCCGTCAAAGACGCTGCTCACCACCGCCGACGCCATGCTCAAGATCTCGCAGGCCGAGGCGGAAGGCGTCGACTTCGCGCGCGGCTTCCCCGAGGTCAACCTGCGCCGCACGCTGGCGCGTGCGCGAGCGGTGGCGCTGCACCAGAGCAGGGGCGTGCGCGAGCGGATGGACGGCATGAACGTGCGCGTGC
>JAWVDZ010000130.1:0-9738 GCA_033856955.1 Gaiellales bacterium | reverse complement strand
CGAGGGCAGCCGCACGACGCCGTCGGTGGTGGCGTTCACCGACGACGGCCAGCGGCTGGTCGGCACGCCGGCCAAGCGGCAGGCGGTCACCAATCCGCAGAACACCGTCTTCTCGATCAAGCGCTTCATGGGCCGCAAGGCATCCGAGGTGACCGAGGAGCAGACGATGGTCCCCTACGAAGTCGTCGCCGGCCCGAACGGCGACGCCCGCGTCAAGGCCGGTGACAAGGTGTTCCCGCCGCAGGAGATCTCGGCCATGATCCTTCAGAAGCTGAAGGCGGACGCCGAGGCCTACCTTGGTGAGCCGGTCTCCGAGGCTGTGATCACCGTCCCGGCCTACTTCAACGACGCGCAGCGAAACGCCACCAAGGACGCCGGCAAGATCGCCGGCCTCGAGGTGCTGCGGATCATCAACGAGCCCACGGCGGCATCGCTCGCCTACGGCCTCGACAAGGAGCACGACCAGACGATCCTGGTCTTCGACCTGGGCGGCGGCACGTTCGACGTCTCGGTGCTGGAGCTGGGCGACGGCGTGTTCGAGGTGAAGGCCACCTCCGGCGACAACCACCTCGGTGGCGACAACTTCGACAAGGCCGTCGTGGACTGGCTGGCGGCCGAGTTCAAGCGCGACCAGGGCATCGACCTGGCCAAGGATCCGATGGCTCTGCAGCGCCTGTACGAGGCGGCCGAGAAGGCCAAGATCGAGCTCTCGACCACCCAGTCGACCAACATCAACCTGCCGTTCATCACCGCCGACGCGGACGGCCCCAAGCATCTCGACACGACGCTGACGCGGGCCAAGCTGGGCGAGCTGACGCACGACCTGATCGAGCGCACGGTCAACCCCACCAAGCAGGCGCTATCCGACGCAGGGCTGTCCGCCTCGCAGATCGACCAGGTGATCCTGGTCGGCGGCATGACCCGCATGCCGGCCGTGCAGGACAAGGTCAAGGAGCTGATCGGCAAGGATCCTCACCGCGGCGTCAACCCGGACGAGGTGGTCGCGATCGGCGCCGCCATCCAGGCCGGCGTGCTGAAGGGCGAGGTCAAGGACGTGCTGCTGCTGGACGTCACCCCGCTGTCGCTCGGCATCGAGACCAAGGGCGGCGTGATGACCAAGCTGATCGAGCGCAACACCACCATCCCCACGCGCAAGGCCGAGATCTTCTCGACCGCGGAGGATGGCCAGCCCTCGGTCGAGATCCACGTGCTGCAGGGCGAGCGCGAGATGGCCGCCTACAACAAGACGCTGGGCAAGTTCCAGCTGGTCGGCATCCCGCCGGCGCCGCGCGGAGTGCCGCAGATCGAGGTCGCGTTCGACATCGACGCCAACGGCATCATGCACGTCTCCGCCAAGGACATGGGCACCGGCAACGAGCAGAAGATCCAGATCCAGGGCGGCTCTGGCCTGTCGGACGACGAGGTCACGCAGATGGTCAAGGACGCCGAGGCGCACGCCGACGACGACCGCCGCATGCGCGATCTGGCCGAGGCCCGCAACGAGGCTGAGGGCTACGCCTTCTCGGTCGAGAAGTCGCTGAAGGAGAACGAGGAGCGGCTGGACGACGCCACCCGGAACGACATTCGTTCCAAGATCGACGCCGTCACGCAGTCGCTCGAGTCGGACGACGCGACCGAGATCAGGGCCAAGCTGGAGGCGCTCCAGGAGGCCAGCTACGAGCTCGGCAAGCTGGTCTACGAGCAGGCCACCAGCCAGACCGCGGGGTCCGCGGCGAGCGGTGATGAAACCGAGGGCGGAGACGAGGAGATCGTCGATGCCGAGGTCGTCGACGAGGCAGGCGATCGCGCGTGAGTGACGAGCGGCCCTTTCCGGCGTCCGACCCCGCCACGTCGGGGCCGGACGCCAGTCCGGAGGACGGCGACCAGATCGAGGTCGAGCTGGAGGCGGCGCGTACCAGGGCGGAGGAGTATCTGGCCGACCTGCGGCGCGTCGCCGCCGACTTCGACAACTACCGAAAGCGGGTCGCACGCGACGCGCAGGCCCAGTCCACGCATGCCGCGGAGTCGCTGGTGCAGGAGCTGCTGCCCGTGCTCGACAACCTCGAGCGGGCGCTCGACGCATCCGAGCACCATGACCAGGCCAAGGTCGCAGAGGGCGTCCAGCTGGTTCGCCAGCAGCTGACCGACCTGCTCAGACGGCGTGGGCTGGAGGAGATCCCGGCCGATCCGGGCAGCGCGTTCGACCCGCACGTGCACGAGGCGCTGTCGCAGCAGCCGTCGGAGCATCCCGAGGGGGCGATCGTCGAGGTCTGGCAGCGCGGCTACCGCCTCGGCGACCGCGTCGCTCGCCCCGCCCGGGTCGTCGTCTCGAGCGGCAACGAGGGCGAGGCGAACCACTAAGGTGGCATCGCACTACGAGACGCTGGGCGTTCCCAAGGGCGCGTCCGCGGACGAGATCAAGAAGGCCTACCGCAAGCTGGCCCGCAAGTTCCACCCTGATGCCAATCCTGGCGACGCTGCGGCGGAGGAGCGCTTCAAGCAGATCAACGAGGCGCACGACGTGCTGTCCGATCCCGAGAAGCGCAAGCAGTACGACTCGTTCGGCCAGACCTTCCGGGCGGGCCAGGGTCCCGGCGGCTTCTCGGCGCAGGACTTCCGCGGCGCCGAGGGCTTCGACCTGGGCGACCTGTTCGGCGGCCTGTTCGCGCGCGGCGGACGCGGCGGCCCCGAGCAGCAGCGACCGCTGCGCGGCGCCGACGTCGAGGTGGCGGTGCGGATCTCGTTCGACGACGCCCTGCGCGGCGCCACGGTCAAGGTGCCGGTGGCGAAGGCCAACACCTGCACGAACTGCCACGGCTCCGGTGCGGCGCCGGGCACCTCGCCCACCATCTGCCCCGAATGCAAGGGCCGGGGCGTCACCTCCGAGAGCCAGGGCTTCTTCTCGCTCAGCCACACCTGCCGCACCTGCGGCGGCGCCGGCACCGTGATCGAGACGCCGTGCGCCGTCTGCGGCGGCAACGGGCGCGTACGCTCGACCAAGACCTACCAGGTGCGCGTTCCGGCCGGTGTCAAGGACGGTACCCGCATCAAGGTCAAGGGCAAGGGCGAGGCGGCACCGCGCGGCGGCGAGCCGGGCGACCTGTACGTGATCACGCAGGTGGACGAGAGCTCGCTGTTCTCGCGGCGAGGCGACGACCTGGTGGTGGATGTGCCGGTCACGTTCGCCGAGGCGTCGATGGGCGCCGAGGTGGAGCTGCCGACGCCGGACGGCACCCGCGTCAAGGTCAAGGTGCCGGCGGGCTCGACAGATGGAAAGACGCTGCGCGTCAAGGGCCGCGGCGCGCCGCGGCTGAACGGCGGCGGCAAGGGCGACCTGCTGGTGCGGATCCGCATCGCCGTGCCCTCCAAGCTCTCCAAGCAGGAGAAGGAGGCGCTCGAAAAGCTTGACGAGCTGCAGCGCACGAGCCACGGCAACCCGCGTGACAGGCTGTTCGCATGAACCACCCGGCCGACCATCCCCGCTACTCGATCTCGGTGGCAGCCGAGCTGGTCGGCATGCACCCCCAGACGCTGCGCATGTACGACGCCAAGGGCCTGGTGTCGCCCCGGCGAACCCCGGGCGGAACGCGCCGCTACTCGGACGCCGACCTGCATCGGCTGCAGCGCATCGGCCAGCTCACGTCCGAGCTGGGCCTGAACCTGGTGGGCGCGTCGCGCGTGCTCGCGCTGGAGGAGACGGTGGCGGAGCTCCACCTGCGGCTGGGCGCGCTGCAGGCGCAGCTCGAGCGAGAGGCGCGGCGCGTGTTCGACGAGGTGGCCGCCGTGCACCGCAGCTATCGCCGCGACCTCGTACCGTACAGACCGGCCAAACACCCATCGCGATGGACTTCGCGAAGCTGACGGTCAAGACACAGGAGGCAGCCCCATGGACTTCCAGAAGCTGACGGTCAAGGCACAGGAGGCTTTCGCCTCCGCACAGGGCGACGCGATCGCCCGCGGCAACCCCGAGCTGACCCCGGCTCACCTGCTCGCCGCGCTGATCGATCAGGAGGGCGGTGTCGCGCCGCGCATGCTCGAGAAGGCGGGCGAGAGCCCGGCCGCCGTGCGCGCGCGGCTCGAGGAGCAGCTGGCGGAGCTGCCGCGCATGCAGGGGGCGACCGCGCAGCCGCAGGCCGGCCGCGCGCTGCGATCCGCGCTCGAGAGCGCGTTCGCAGAGGCCGAGGGCCTGAAGGACGAGTACGTGGCCGTCGAGCACCTGCTGCTGGCGCTGGCAGAGACCGGCGGGCTCGACCGCCAGGCGATCCTGAAGGCGCTGGTCGATGTGCGCGGAGGCCAGCGGGCAAACTCGCCCGACGCGGAGGGCAACTATGCGGCGCTGGAGAAGTTCGGCCGCGACCTCACCGAACTGGCCGAGCGCGGCAAGCTCGACCCCGTGATCGGACGCGACGAGGAGGTGCGGCGAGTGATCCAGGTGCTGTCGCGCCGCACCAAGAACAACCCGGTGCTGATCGGCGAGCCGGGCGTCGGCAAGACCGCGATCGTCGAGGGCCTCGCCCAGCGGATCACCTCAGGCGACGTGCCCGAGGGGCTGAAGGACCGGCGCGTGTGGGCGCTCGACGTGGGCTCGCTGCTGGCCGGCTCGAAGTACCGCGGCGAGTTCGAGGAGCGTCTGAAGGCTGTGCTGGCCGAGATTCGCCAGGCCGACGGGCGCGTGATCCTGTTCATCGACGAGCTGCACACGATCGTCGGGGCGGGCGCCGCCGAGGGCGCGGTGGACGCCGCGAACCTGCTCAAGCCGATGCTGGCGCGCGGCGAGCTGCGCGCGGTCGGGGCGACCACGCTGGACGAGTACCGCAAGCACATCGAGAAGGACGCGGCGCTCGAGCGGCGCTTCCAGCCGGTGCTGGTCGGCGAGCCCAACGTGACCGACACGATCGCGATCCTGCGTGGCCTGAAGGAGCGGTACGAGGTGCATCACGGCGTGCGCATCGCCGACGACGCGATCGTCGCGGCGGCGATGCTGTCCGACCGCTACATCGCCGACCGCTTCCTGCCCGACAAGGCGATCGACCTGATCGACGAGGCCGCCTCCCGGCTCAAGATCGAGATCGACTCCGTGCCGATCGAGATCGACGCGGTCGACCGGCGGGTCATCCAGCTCGAGATCGAGCAGGCGGCGCTCGAGAAGGAGACGGCGGAGTCCGCCGTCGAGCGGCGTGACGCGATCGGCCGCGAGCTGGCCAACCTGCGCGAGCAGGCAGACGCCCTGCGCGCCGAGTGGCAGGCCGAGAAGGAGGCGATCGAGCGCGTCCGAAGCCTCAAGGCGCTGATCGAGGAGACTCGCGCCGATGCCGAACGGGCGCAGCGCGACCAGGATCTGCAGCGCGCCGCCGAGCTCACCTACGGGGATCTGCCGCGGCTCGAGAAGGAGCTGTCGGACGCCATGGAGCGTCTCGAGGAGGTGCAGTCGACCTCGCCGCTCTTGAAGGAGGAGGTCGGCGCCTCCGATGTGGCCGAGGTGGTCGCGAGCTGGACCGGGATCCCGGTCAGCCGGCTGCTGGAGGGCGAGATGGAGAAGCTGGTGCAGATGGAGGCGCGGCTGCACGACCGGGTGATCGGCCAGGACGAGGCCGTGACGGCGGTCTCGAACGCGATCCGCCGCTCCAGGGCCGGGCTCGGCGACCCCGAACGGCCGATCGGCTCGTTCATCTTCCTCGGCCCCACCGGCGTCGGCAAGACGGAGCTGGCCAAGGCGCTGGCCGAGTTCCTGTTCGACACCGACAAGGCGATGGTGCGGATCGACATGTCGGAGTACATGGAGAAGCACTCCGTCTCACGGCTGGTGGGCGCGCCTCCCGGCTACGTCGGCTACGACGAGGGCGGCCAGCTGACCGAGGCCGTGCGGCGCAGGCCTTACTCGGTGCTGCTGCTGGACGAGATCGAGAAGGCTCACCCGGACGTCTTCAACATCCTGCTCCAGCTGCTCGACGACGGCCGTCTCACCGACGGCCAGGGACGCACCGTCGATTTCAAGAACACGATCATCATCATGACGTCCAACGCGACCGACCTGGAAGCGACCTTCCGGCCGGAGTTCCTGAACCGGATCGACGAGATCGTCACGTTCCGCCGGCTGACCCAGGAGCAGCTGACCGAGATCGTCGACCTCCAGGCCGCCGGGCTGCGGAAGCGGCTGGCGGAACGCGGAATCGAGCTGGAGCTGACGGAGGCCGCGCGGGCGCTGCTGGTCGAGCACGGCTACGACCCTGCCTACGGCGCCCGGCCGCTGCGGCGAACGATCCAGCGCGAGGTCGAAAACCCGCTGGCGCTGAAGGTGCTGTCAGGCGAGATCGGCCAGGGCGACACCGTCGTGGTCGGCGCGGAGGGTGACGAGGTGACGCTCGTGACGCGGTCGCGGGTGGCGGCGGAGGCCGGCGTGTGAGCAAGGTGGAGCAGCTCGCCGGGCGGCCGCCGGCTCCGGTCTCCGACCTGTTCGCCACCGCGGTGCATCGATTCGGGAAGGCCTGGGCCGACCTGGTGGCGGCGGCGGTGCTCGCACTGGCGCTGGCCACCGTGCCGGTGCTGGTGGTGGCGTCGCGGTCGGACAAGCACGCCGTCCTGGTCGCCTCCATGTTCTGCTATGGCGTCGCGTACTTCGCGCTGCTGGGCCAGGTGATGCTGCGCGGGCTTCCCGACCGGGTGGCCGGCAGGAGGGTGGCCGCGACCTATGCGTGCGCGCTGGGGGTGGGTCTGCTTGCGGGGCTGCTGGTGCTGGTGCTGCTGTGGCTTGCGCTGCCGCTTCTGCCGCTGCTCGTGTTCGCGGTGCCGGCGGTCGCCGCGGGAGACCACCCGCCGTCCACGAGCCTGTGGGTGAGCGCCCGGCTGGCGCTCTCGGACGCGAGGCGGGTGTGGGCCGTGTGGCTGATCACTATCGCCTTCTCGGGCCCGATCGTGATCGCGTGGTTCCTGTTCGTTCAGTCCTTCAGCGGCGCGGTGACCGGCGTGCTGCTCGCGCTTGCGCTGGCGGCGCCGATCGCATGGCCCTTCTCGGCCCTGTTCATCAGGGCGCTCTACGGCGACATGACCGGCCGCGTCGTGGTCGCGCCGCAAGACCGCACCAGATAGACGAACCGTGGGCCCGGTGACGGGCTTGCTCGTGCCACGCCGCTACCCTCACCCGGTGCCTCGTCGCCGAACCTGGATCATCATCGGAGTGCTCCTGGTGTGCCTGCTGGCAGGCGGCGCAGGCATCGCCTACTGGATCGTTCACGAGCCCGTGGCCGACGTCCACAACGACAGCGCGCCGTTCACGCTCACCAGCGATCCCACCACCACCGAGCCGACGACCAGCACCGGCGACCCGGCCGCCAGGTTGGGCCCGGCCTGGCCGATGTACGGGCTGACGCCGGCCCGGACACGCAACGCCTCCGACCTGACGAACATCGCGCCGCCGTTCAAGGTGGTGTGGAAGAGCACGCCGCTGGGGGTGCTCGAGTACCCGCCGTCGTACGAGCGCGGCGTGCTGTACCTCACCACCGACGCCGGCTGGGCGTCGGCCCGTGACGTTTTCACCGGCAAGCTGCTGTGGTCGCGACACTTCAAGCCGCTGGTCGGCGAGCCGGCGCTCTACCGCCACCGCGTCTACTTCGGCGCCTATGACCAGCGCGTGTACGCGCTCGACGAGAAGAACGGGCACACCGTCTGGAGCACTCCGGTGGGAGCCAAGATCGAGTCGCCGCCGGTGGTCGCCGACGGCCGCGTCTACATGAGCGACCTCTCCGGTGCCGTGCGTGCGCTGGACGCGGACTCAGGCAAGGTGCTGTGGACGTTCCACGCATCCGGCGCCGTCAAGCACGGCCCGGCGCTGGCGGACGGCCATGTCTTCTTCGGCGACTACGCGGGCGTCATGTACAGCCTGCGCGCGTCGGACGGGCAGCTCGACTGGCGCACCCAGACCAACGGCCTCTCCGGCGGCTACCGGCATGGCAACTTCTACGCCACGCCGGCCGTGGCCTACGGGCGCGTCTACATCGGCAACACGGACGGCAAGGTGTACTCCTTCGTCGAAGGGACGGGCCAGGTGGCATGGACGTCCACCTTCTCGGACTGGGTGTACGGCTCGCCGGCCGTCTCGAACGGCCTGGTGTTCGCCGTCGCCTACGACGGCACGGTGGCTGCGCTGAACGCCAAGAACGGCACGCGGCTTTGGAGCCGGCGGCTGCAGGACCGCTCGCTCAGCTCGGCCACCATCATCGGCCGGTTCCTCTACGTCGCCGATCTCGGCAACGACCGCGGCGCGGCGCCCGGGCATGTCTACGCCATCAACCCGGGCACCGGCAAGGTCGTCTGGACGTTCAACGATGGCAAGTACCACTCCGTGATCGCCGCCGCCGGCAGGCTGATCGTGGCCGGCGCGATACACCTGTACGCCCTGAAGCCGTCCTAGTCGGCGTAGTAGCAGGCGGCGATCTCGGCCGCCAGCGCGGCGTTGTCCTCGACCAGCCGGCGGTTTGCCGCCAGGCTCCGGCCGTCGCTCAGCTCGTGCAGCCGCGCGAGCACGAACGGGGTGACGTCCGCGCCCCGCATGCCGGCTTGCTCAGCCTCGGCCAGCGCCTGCTCGATCAGCGGCTCGATCTCGCTCGCCGGCAGGGAGGCCTCCTCAGCGATCGGGTTGGCGACGATCACGCCGGTGTCCCGTGCGAAGCCCCAGTGCGTGGCCGCCAGCGCGGCCACGGTGGCCGGGTCGTCCGCGCGGTCGCCGAGCGGGTGCTCGCTGTCGCGCTGATAGAACAGCGGGAAGCTGTCGGTGCCGTAGCCGATCAGCGGGATCGCGTTCGTCTCGATCTCCTCGAGCGTCGCCCTCACGTCCAGCAGCGACTTGGCGCCTGAGCAGACAACGCAGACCGGTGCGATCGCGATCTCGTACATGTCGGCCGAGACGTCGCGGCTCTGCGCCCAGCCGCGGTGGACGCCGCCGATGCCTCCTGTGGCCATGAAGTGGATGCCCGCGATCCTGCAGACGGCGAGCGATCCGCCCACCGTGCAGGCCCCCAGCTCACCGGAGATCACGCACGAGGCGAGGTCGCGCGGCCCCACCTTGCGCACGTGGTCTGCGGTCGCCAGGCGCTCCAGCTCCGCGGCGGCGAGGCCGACCCGGACGATGCCGTCGATCACGGCCAGGGTGGCCGGGACGGCGCCCGCCTCCCGCACGCGCTGCTCACATCGATTCGCCGTCTCCAGGCCATCAGGATGGGGCAGCCCGTGAGCGACCAGCGATGTCTCGAGTGCGACCACGGGCTGCGACCGGATCAGCGCCCGCTCGATCTCCGGCGACAGCCGAAGCAGGCCGGTGAAGCCGCGGGTCACGGCAGCGGACCCGGAAGCGCGCCGCAGACCGACGCCATCTCGCGCCCCAGCGAGGTTGCGTCGCCGGCATCGGCACCGGCGGCGAGGGCCGACAGGAAGCCGGCGGCGAACGCGTCCGCCACGCCCATCGGGTCGGCGTGGCCGGGGTCGTCGCGATCGCTGATCACCGCCAGCTCCGCCAGGTCGTCGATGCCGCCGATGGCGTCGGCCTGAGCGGCCGTGGCGAGAGCCACGTCCGGCTGGAGGCGCGCGATCCGCTCGCGCACGAGCGGCGTCACGATGTCGGCGCAGGCAAGGTCGACGGAGAGCTTCGCACCGGCCCCGCGGGCCAGCTGGAAGGCGCGGTCGGCGGCGCCCGCGGAGGGCTGCTCGAGCAGCGCGTAGCCGCTGACGTGCAGCACGTCGGCGTCC
>JAWVDZ010000129.1:0-4831 GCA_033856955.1 Gaiellales bacterium | reverse complement strand
GGGCTCACACCCCCAGCGTCAGCTGCTGCTGGTACGCGAAGCCGGAGACGCCGACTCCCACCAGCCGAAGCGCGCTTGGGCGCTGATCGAGCGCACGGTCGAGCAGCATGCAGGCCAGCTCGCCGATCTGCGGGCCGTCGTCGGTTCCCACGGCCAGCGAGTGCGACCGCGTCACGATCGAGAAGTCCGGGTAGCGCAGCTTGGTGGTGACGGTACGTGCGGTGCGGCCGCTCGAGCGAAGCGACTCGGCCAGCGGCTCGGCCATCGAGCGCAGGCGCGCGTGCAGCTCGGCGCGGTCGGCGATGTCGACGTCGAACGTCTCCTCGCTCGAGATCGAGACCGCCTCGCCGGGCTCCGACGAGACCGGCCGGGGATCGATCCCGCGCGCCCGGTCGCGCAGCTCCAGCCAGCCCTTTCCCGGCAGCACGCGGACGAGGTCGTCGTCGTCGATCTCGGCCAGGCCGCCGATCGTGGTGATGGCAAGCGTCGCCAGCCGCTCCTCGCCCTTCGGCCCCACCCCGGGCAGCCTGCGCACCTCGAGCGGCGCCAGGAATGCAGCCTCGCCGCCCTCCGGCACGAACGTGATGCCACCCGGCTTGCGCATGTCTGACGCGATCTTGCACACCACCTTGCACGTCGCCACACCCAGCGATGCCGACAGCCGCACATGGTCGCGGATCGCCTGCTGCACGATCGCCGCCCCCTGCTCGGGATCGCCGTCGGCCAGCACCAGGTAGCCCTCGTCGATGCCGATCTGTTCCACCACCGGCGCCTCCTGCCGCACCACCTCCCAGACGCGCCGCGACCACTCGCGGTAGGTGCGGTGATCGGGCCGCACGAACACCGCATCCGGGCACCTCCGCAGCGCCTCCGAACAGCTCATCGCCGACCGGATGCCGTACTTGCGCGCCTCGTAGCTCGCGGTCGCAACGACGCCGCGGCTGTGCGGGTCGCCCCCCACCACCAGCGGCCGGCCGCGCAGCTCCGGGTGGCGATGCAGCTCCACGGCGGCGAAGAAGGCGTCCAGATCGAGATGCGCGAGCACGCCGCCGAGCATAGCCACGGCCGCTGTCGGCAACCCGGCGCAGAATCGTGACCTGCATGGGGCCCGGCGCGACGCCTCCCCGGTAGACTGCATACCTGCTTTGACCCACGACTCAGACAAGCTCATCCGCCAGCTCTCGCTCGTCGCCTACCTGATGGCGGAACAGCGGCCGGTCACCGCCCGCGATGTGAAGAACAACGTCGAGGGCTACGCGAACATGGGCGACGAGGCCTTCGCGCGCCGCTACTACGCCGACCGTTCCGAGCTTCAGGGCCTTGGCGTGCCGATCACCTCCGGGCGCGACGAGTTCACCGGCGAGGAGCTGTACAACCTCCGCCAGGAGCACTACTTCCTGCCGCCGATCAACCTCACCGACGACGAGCTGGCCGCGCTTCAGATGAGCTTCTACCTGCTCGAGGGCCAGTTCGCCTACGCCGAGCCGCTGCGGCTTGCGCTCCAGAACCTCGCTCTCGGCCGCGCCCAACACCAGATCGACCCCGGTCCCAAGACGGCCTCGATCGAGCTGCTGGGCAGCGTCTACACGCCCGACATCGCCCAGCGCCTGGCCAAGCTCGAGCAGGCGATCAGCAAGCAGCGAACCGCCCGCTTCACCTACTGGACGGCTCGCAGCGACACCACCGCCGAGCGCACGATCAACCCCTACGGGCTGTTCGAGCTAAACGGCGTCTGGTACGTGATCGGCGACGACCAGGAGGTCGAGGACGCCGCCGAGGCGCGAAAGACGTTCCGCATCTCGCGCATGCGCGGCGAGATCAAGTTCGCCACCCGCCGCGAGCGTGATTTCCGGATCCCGCCCGAGTTCAACGTCACCGAGTACCGCGACCGGCTGGCCTGGCAGCTGGCGCCGGAGCCGGTGGGAAACGCGACCCTGCTGGTGTCAGCCGACGACACGTGGCTGGTGAACCGGCTGTACGGCAGCCACGGCGGCTTCGAGGAGCACGATGACGGCACCGCCACCCTCAGCACCGAGTACTCCAGCCTGGAGGCGCTTTCACAGGCTGTGCTGCAGCTGAACGGGCGTATGCGCCCCGTCGAGCCCGAGCTGCTCACCCAGACCGTGCTCGACGACCTGACGCGGATCATCACGCTGCACGAGGGCAAGCCCAGCACGCCGGCCGCCGCCGCACGCGGTGCGGCCGAGGTCGAGACGGGCCCTCAGCCGGTGCGGACGCACGGTCCGGTGGCTCCGGAGCGGTTCGCGCTGCTCCAGGCGCTGCTCGCATTTCTGCTCGAGCGCTGCGGCGACCAGCCCTCGGCGACCGTCGCCACGGCCGACCTGCGCAGCCGCTTCCATCTCTCACAGGAGGAGCTGCAGGAGCACCTCGACCTGCTCAACCTGGTCAACTTCGGCGGCGGCTGCTACGCCGTCTACTGCTCGACGCAGAACGGTTCGGTGCTGATCGACAAGGAGCTCTACGGCGACACCTTCCGCCGTCCCGCGCGGCTCTCGCCGCTGGAGGCCAAGGCGCTGCTGCGGGCACTGGACGTGGTCGCGCCGGTGATCGCCGCCGAGGGCCACAGCTCGCTGCAGACGGTGCGCGAGAAGATCGCCGGAGCCTTCGGCCAGTACACGCTGGCCGACACGCCCGAGCCGCACGACGCGGGCGGCGAGGAGTCGGCCGTGACGACGCTCAACGAGGGCGTCCGCCGGCGACGGCTGGTGAGGATCGGCTACCACTCCCGGTCGAGCAACGAGTTCTCGGAGCGCGAGATCGAGCCCTACCTGCTGCGCCGCGACCAGCGCGGATGGTACGTGGAAGCCTTCGACCGCACGAAGGGCGGCCGCCGCACGTTCAAGGTCTCCTACGTGCGCGACGCCGTGCTGCTGGACGACGTGTACGAGCCCCGCGAGGAGATGCGCGACCTCGATCCCCGGCTGGGCGGCGAGGTCGGGACGGCGCGGGTGCTGTTCTCGCCGACGCGCGCACGCTACGAGCGCGAGGGCCGCCCCGACGTCGTCATGCTCAAGGATGGCTCGGCACTGGCCACCGTCAGCTATGGGTCGCTGAGCTGGCTGGTGCCCGAGATCCTCAAGAACCGCGGCCAGGCGGAGGTGCTCGACCCGCCGCACGTGCGCGAGAGCGTCCGCGAGGCGGCTGAGCGGTTGCAGCGCGCGCTCAAGCCCGCGACGACCCGCCGCTGACGTTCGCAAGAGCGATCCGCGCGTTCCGCTGCAGATGCCGACCGTCCAGGTCCGGCACGTACAGCCGCCGATAGCGCTCCACCAGCTCGTCCGGCTCGGCCGACAGCCAGTCTGCGAGCAGCGGATAGACCTCGTCCACGGGATCAGGATCGAGCGCGGCCGCCCGCCGGTCGGCGCCTCGGTTCCAGGGGCAGACGTCCTGGCAGATGTCGCAGCCGTATACGCGGTCCTCGAACGCCTCCGCGTGCGGCGGCGTCTCCAGCCGCGACTGCGAGAGGTATGAGAGACAGAGCCGCGCGTCCAGCACCCCGTCGTCCACGATAGCCCCGGTCGGGCAGGCATCGATGCACGCCCGGCACTCGCCGCACGCATCCCAGGCCGGCTGCTCGGGCGCGGCGTGCGTCGGGGCCAGCTCGGCGTCGGTGATCAGCGCCCCCAGCACCACCCATGACCCGTGGCGGCGGGTGATTGCAAGCGTGTTCTTGCCGAACACCGTCACGCCCGCCCGCGCCGCCGCCTCCCGGTCGACGTGGCCGTTGCTGTCGACGTGCACGACAAACCGCGCACCCGGCACCGCCTCGCGCAGCCACGATCCCAGCGACCGCAGCCGGTCGCGCAGCAGCGCGTACTCGTCGCGGCGGGCGTAGCGGGGCATCCGACCGCGCGGCGCGTCGTCCGGCTTCTCGGGCTCGGGCCGGGCGTAGCTCTGGGCGACGACGACCACCGAGCGAGCGTCGCGCAGCGCCAGCTCCGGGTGGCATGAGATGTCCGGACGGCGCATCGTGAAACCCATGTCGGCGAACAGCCCCAGTGCCGAGCGCTCCCCGATCGCCCGCTCGGCACGCTGATACGGCTCCGCCCGGCAGATGCCGCAGGCGTCGATGCCGGCTGCCGCCGCCCGCTCGAGCACGGCTTCGGTAAGCTCGGCCGGATCCACAGTCCGGACTGTAACCCGCAACCCTCGCGGCCCGGACGGCGTCTATCCAACCGTTCGTTTTTCGACCAAAGGACTCTTCATGCAGCACGGCACCCTCGCCGCGTCACGCGACAACATCCTGGCCAACGTCGGGCTGATTGCGGGTGCCGCCACCCTCACGGCCGCGTGCGCGCAGGTCTCGTTCGGTACGCCCGTGCCGACCACGCTCCAGACGCTCGCGGTGTTCGCAACCGCCACCGTGCTCGGCGCACGTCGAGCCGTGGCCGCGCAGCTGCTCTACCTCACCGTCGGCGCGGTCGGCGCGCCGGTGTTCGCAGACGGCAAGGGCGGCGCCGACATCCTGACCACCGCCAACCCGCTTCACACCTCGGGCGGATACCTGTGGGGCTTTCTGCTCGCCGCAGCCGTGGTCGGCTACGCATCCGACCGGTTCGGCACCAGCTACTGGGTGACGCTTCCGGCGATGCTGCTGGGAAGCGTCGCGCTCTACGTGCCAGGCCTCGTCTGGCTGCATCAGGCCCTTCCGACGCCATGGACGGGATCCGGCGGCACGACCTTCAACTACGGCTTCTGGCCGTTCGCGCTCGGCGATCTCGCCAAGATCCTGGCGGCGGCCGCGATCGCCGATCCGCGCGCTCCCTGGGGCAAGCTGGTCGACCGGATCCGAATCTAAGGCGGTGGCGGC